>PXSX01000028.1 GCA_003022655.1 Bacteroidetes bacterium QH_1_64_81
ACCATGACGACTGTGACGAGGGGAACCAGAGACATAACAGGGAAGGAGGTTGGCCGCGTCGATTGTAGAAAACGTATGACGGACTCCCCCCTCCTGTTGCGTATCAAGGGTCCCGATCCGGGCAACTGCTTGCGTCGAAAAAAGCCGGCTCCTCCCTCCGGAGGGGGAGCACTGCCCCCACGGGAGGAGCGACGGATCGCTACGATCCTGTGTCACTTGGGGCTTCATCGCCCCATCCGTGACGGCGCAGCCGCGTCCACGTCGCCCCAATGTGCTCCGATGCGAAGCGCTCCGCCTTCCGGCGGCTCCAGTCCTGCACGGCTCGCACGGCTGCCTCGGGTCGGCGGCGGGCCTGCGGGTTGTGCCGAACAATCCATCCGACCGTGGCGAGCAGTTCGAGGCCGTCGGGAGTGTCGATGTCCTCGATCAATTGCTCCACGCGCCGCCGCCGTGTCGCCGCGCCTGGGGCCTCCCGAACTGTCCGGTCCGCCTCCTCCAGGGCGTCGGGACGGAGGCGAATGGGGGCATCCTGGTGGTCGGGATCAACGCCCTCGATGAAGTGTCCGTCGATGTGCCGGAGGACGGCGGTAAGACCAGGGGCGCGAAGGCCATACTGGCCAGGCTCAAACTGGAGATGTAGGGCCTCGCCGGTGCCCTGAAGCAAATAGGCGAGGTTGTGCGCGGCGTGGGGCGAGAGGGTATCGTCCGGAGAGGCGTACGCGTCCAGTGTCGTGAGCAAAAGCGCCCGGTCCTGTGTCATCTCAGGAGTGGCTGCGCCTAATTCATCGGCCGTCCCCACGTCTGCCGAGCGGGGAGCATAGACGAGGGCCCGCACGTCGTCGAGCGGCCTGAGCGGATCGGTCAGGAGCGGGCGCACCGTAGGCCAGTCGAGGCCACCCCCGCCGCAGCCCAGGGCCGGTACTGCGAGCGACGAGATGCTGCGGGCCTGCACCTCATTGACCACCGCAGCCATGCCCGCCCGGATATTCGCAGGCCGCGACGCATCGCGCCAGTGGTCCTTGGTTGCGACGTTCAGAATGTACCGCGGCCGCTGGGCGTCGCCGAAGAGGCCCCCCTGGTCGTGCACCAGCACGTCGCCGGGCGCCAGGGCATCGGCGTCGCAGGCCGATTCATACCGGTCAAAGTTCTCAGGAAACCGAGTCTTGAACTGACGGCACAACCCCCGTTTCATGAGCCCGGCGCAGTGGACGGGGTTCACGAGGGCTTCCACGTCCGCGTCGAACAGATCACCCCGGACCACCTCCGTCATATCGGCAAGATGGATGTGCAACAGAAATGCCTCCCGCCCCGCACTCGGGAAATGGAGCCGAAGGGCGAGGGGAAACACCGCAACGACCCAACTAGCATGTTGATACGCCATCGCCCTACCAGGTGGCGTGGCACCTTGTTCTCATCCCATCGTCCTCGTAGGTTGGGAGTCCCTCGTTCCCAAACCAATCGCTCCCCATTCTGTGAACCTCCACAGCCGACGCGTCTGGATTACCGGTGCCTCTTCCGGCATCGGCGAAGCCCTCGCCTACGAGTGCAGCCGCCGGGGCGCCCGGCTCGTGCTTTCCTCGCGCCGCGAAGATGCGCTTCGGGAGGTCCGCGAA
>PXSX01000029.1 GCA_003022655.1 Bacteroidetes bacterium QH_1_64_81
CCGGGTGGTAAGCTCGTCGGCGTCGGAGGTGTTGTCGAACGTGCCCTTCGTCGACTTGGACAGAAAGTACCGGCAGACGTAGCAGTACGTCCAGAGATCTACGAGGCGCTTGGCGTCCGGGTCCTCCCCCTTCACCCATCGCCGAAAAGCATCATTGGCGGCGTCGGTGTCGTCGACCGAAAACGGAAGACGATCGATGACAGTCCGGAGCTCGGAGGTGGGCGTCGACATGCGTCAGTCGGGCGAACTGAAAAAGAACCCAGAGGGCGAGACGTTTGCGAGGTCCCGAACGCGTGGAAATGTAAGGTCCGGCGGCACGGAGATCAATCTCATTTCATCGAGTTCCGACCTCGCGTCCCATTCTCGAGCCATTCGGCACTGGAGGACTGTTGCCCTCCATCGCGGAGACCAGAGAGAACGTTGCGGTGGCCACCTGATCGTTGAACGACGAAATTCGGTGATCTCGCCCCCGCAAGGGGACTGAACCCGTCGCCCCTTCAGGTTGCTTCAGCCGTATACCGCGAGCGGAACCATTCGACCGTGCGGGCCAGTCCCTTCTCGATCGGGACCTGTGGCGCCCACCCGAGCTCGTGGTCCGCCTTCCTGTAGCCGAGCACACTTCGCTCCTGCTCCCCCGGCTTGGCCGGCCCGTGCGTCTCGTCGACGTTGGCGCCGGTCTCTGCGCGGAGCATTCGAAATAGCTCGTTGACGCTGGTCTCCCGGCCAGTGCCTACATTGAACACGCCGCTGCCATTATGAGTCAGCGCCGCGAGGTTGGCCCGCACCACGTCGCCCACGTACACGTAGTCGCGGGTCTGCTCGCCGGGGCCGTTGATGACCGGCTGCCCGCCCCCGAGCATCTCCCTCGTGAAGATGGCTACGACTCCCGCTTCTCCGTGCGGATTTTGCCGGGGGCCGTAAATGTTGGCGTAACGCAGGGCCACCGTGTCGATATCGTACTGCGTCTGGTAGTAATAAAGATACTTCTCGGACGCCAGTTTGGCCACACCGTACGGCGAGACGGGCCGGAGTGGATGCTCCTCGTCCTGGGGCGTGTACTCGGGCTCGCCGTAGATGGCCCCGCCGGTGGAGGCAAGCACCACTTTCTGGAGGCCGTGGTCGATGCCGACCTCCATCAGGTTGAGGAGCCCCCGGATGTTGACGTCGGCGTCGAAGCCCGGGTCCTCCACCGATTTTCGCACATCCATCTGTGCGGCGTGGTGGACGAGGCAGTCGTACTCGTGCTCGGCAAAGAGGGCGGCGGCCCCGTCGGAGCGAATGTCGTGCTCGAAGAGAGGCGCGGCCTCGGGCACCTTCCAGCGACGACCCGTAGAAAGATTGTCGACGACGTGGACCTCATGGCCCTCCGCGAGAAGCGCGTCGGCGACGTGGGAGCCGATAAACCCGGCGCCGCCGGTCACCAGAATTGTCATGTGACGAAGGGGTCCGATGTGAATGGGAATAGTTGGGCGTGCCAACACTTCCCCGACACTGAAGATCCGGGGCGCCGCTCTGGGCAATTCCCGTCGCTCGGGAGGGAGTTGATCCAGCTGGGGCACCGCCTCCCGAGAACCACGTCCAAACTTTCAGGGCGGTGCCGGGTTCAAA
>PXSX01000030.1 GCA_003022655.1 Bacteroidetes bacterium QH_1_64_81
AACGCGAACTCGATCTCAGCGAGAAGAATCGAGAGGAAGGACCTGTGAAGGAGCCTCTTTCCGAGTAGGAAAATCAACTAAGAACTGGTAATCCCCGGGGGCGACCCGTTTTCTCCCGAAGTGATACCGTCATTTAGCGCTCAGGTGCCCCGGGCGATTCAAGCTGCTTTTTCAAGTTGTGAAGAAGTGTAGACACCTCTTGCTCGTTGTAGCGCCGGATGAGGGGACGGATTAGGGGCCGAAGCAGGCGGGGGCCGGGACTCTGATACGTCGCCGCGTAGGTGATGCGACAGCCGGCATCGGAGGGCTCAAAGTACCACCGGATGGTGCCCTGCAGGTCGCCCTCCATGCTCCACACGATGCGCTCGTCGGGCGCATAATCGGTTGCGCGGACCTCTCCGGAGAAGGACAGTCCGAGGATTTGGTAGACGTAGCGGGCCCGGGAGCCTCCATTTGGCAGCCGCTCGAGAAGCGTGGAGTCCGAGAGGCTCGGCGTGATGTCGGCCTGGTGGGTGGGCCGGTCCATGAACGCGAACACGCGGTCCACCGGAGCAGCAATGTCGATGTGCTCGCGGACGGTTAGCATCGGGTCATGAGTTGCGAGTCATGAGTTGTGAGTCGTGAGTTGATGAGTCATGAGGGTGGACGGGTCGGGATTGTCACTGATACGACGGGGGCAGATTCGTGGCCCCCTGGACCCGTGACTCGTGACCTACGATACTACGAGATCGACGGAGGCTGCCTCCCTCGATGCGTCATGCCTGCAGCTCTTGGACAGAAGCAGGTCATCGCCGGAACCGAATGTCCTGCACGCGGCGGGCGATGGAGACGACGAAGCCCAAATCACGTCCACTCCCTCTACCGCGAACGTTGCCTTGCCGCTGTTGGCGTCCATCTCCGTGAAGGACATGCGCAGGTCCCAGTCCGCTACCCGGTTCTCGACGTATTGCTGCGAATTGTCGTTCATCACGACGTAGATGGGCATGAGCGACCGGGTCTCCTGGGTCTCTAGATTCGTGATGCGCATGCGGGCCCCGACCGCCATCTGCGCCTCGTCGGGCACGCGCTCGTCGGTGGCTGTGGCTTCCATACCGCTATCACCTGGTCCCTTCAACACTTCGAAGCCACGGAAGGCAACCGCGTATTCCTGCCCCCCGAGAAGGGTGGAATCGCCCTTAGCCAGCTGAAACTCACCGCCTGGGGGGCCCTCGTCCTGGGCAACGCCCGTTGCCTCTTTCGGCGTCACGGAAACGAAGAGGTCTTTTTCCAAAAACGCTTTGACGTCCGGGTGCTTAAACCACTGGTCGTTGCTGCCCTGGTACGCCACTGGTTTGAACGTATGCGTGCGCCCGTTCGGATCGCGGATATTGAGGAGGTACTGCCCGCGGCCCCGGTTGGTGGTCGTCTTGCCCTCGTAAGTGACCCGATAGCCGTTCACGGTGCGCGTCTGCCCCTTGGCCACCACGAAGTTTTCCCGGGGCATCTGATCCTCGTTGGCCGAGGTGGGAGTCCCGATGCGGGGCAGGGCCTGGTCAAAGCCGCGCCAGAGCACCATCCCGTTGCCGAACAGCGAGAAGAAGCCGACGAAGAGCAGAAGGAGCATCTGAATGGCCTGCCCGTACGCCGTCCAGAACTCGGCAAGGCCGCCGAACAGGTTGGCCGAGGCCGTCTGCGTCGCGCCACCGGTGCCTGCCGGAATGACGAGGGCCTGCTCCGCGAACGGCGTAAAGATCAGGATCGCGATGGTGCTCGCGGTGGCCAAGGCGAGGGGCTTGAGGAGGACTCGGTTCACCGTCGCCACGTCCATCTTCTTCCACCAAAAGAGCTGGCCGAGGCCGGCGAGGAAGACGAAGCCCAGAGCCAGCGGGAGCGTCCAGCGGTTGTAAAACGACTGCGGAACGGCCGAGGGGTTGTCGCGGAAGATCTGCCCAAAGATGGGCGCACTCGTGCCGAGGATGATGACGGCGGCGGTGGCGGTCAGCAGGAGGGCCCCGCAGAGGATCATGAACTCCCGCGAGAGGGTGCGGGGCTCCTCGTCGGGCACGGGAAGCTCGCCGTACCGGGCGACAAACAGGCCGATGCCCAGGCCGCCGAGGACCGCGATCCAGAGGAGAAGCTGGTTGTAGAGCCCGAGGCTAACGAACGAGTGAACCGACACGTCTCCCAGAATGCCGCTGCGGGTAAGAAACGTGGAGTAGACGACGAACAGGTACGCGGCGATGGAGAGAAGGAGAGACGCCTTCTGACTCGACCCACTCTTCTTCTGCACGAGCATCGTGTGAAAGGCCGCTATCCCTAACAGCCAGGGCACGAGCGATGAGTTTTCGACGGGGTCCCAGGCCCAGTAGCCCCCGAACGAGAGCGTGACGTACGCCCAGTAGCCGCCCATCGCGATGGCCACGCCCAGGGCCAGGACGGCGAACAGGGTCCACGGCAGGGCGGGCCGCACCCACTGCGTGTAGCGCTTCTTCCAGAGGGCCGCAATGGCGAACGCAAAGGGCACCACCATCGCCGAGAAGCCCAGGAAGAGCACCGGTGGATGGATGGTCATCCAGGGGTTCTGAAGCAGGTCGTTGAGCCCCTGACCGTCGGCCGGCACGAAGCCCGGATTTTGCTGAAAGATAGGCGCGTCGGTAAACTTCTCCGGCAGTGTCATGAAGGGCGACGAGCCGATTTCCACCGGCCCAAACTGCAGCCCCACGATCATCGACAGCAGAAACAGTTGGCAGAGCCCTACCACGGCCATCACTGGCGTCTCGTACTCACGCTGGACGTAGGCGATGAGGAGGCCGCCCACGACGCACATCATGAGCGCCCAGAACAGAAAGGAGCCTTCCTGTCCCGCCCAGAACGTGGAGACGAGGTAGTGCAGCGGGAGGTCGTTGGAGGACTGCTGGTAGACGTACGCGTACTGGTACTGGTGGGTGAGAATCAGGTACCAGAGCACGCCGGACGCAGCTCC
>PXSX01000031.1 GCA_003022655.1 Bacteroidetes bacterium QH_1_64_81
TCAGGACACGACGGCCACCGACACAACCGCCGTCAACCAGGCCGTCGATCAATTCAGCAACGCCTTTAGCGAGGCCTTTCGGCTGCTCCTTGCAGGAAATTGGGAAGGACTCTACGACCACCTCACGGACGGGGCTCTGTACCTCTCCGGCCTCTTCGCCGAGCGGGGCCTGCAAGCCTTGGCCGCACTGCTGCTACTGTACGCCATCTACCGGGTGCTCTATCTGCCCCTTGAACGGGCCCTCGACCGCAGCGACAGCATTGGTCTCGGCCTTCAAAGCCTGCTGCTCAAGACCTTTCGGGTGGTGACGTTCTTCTTCATCGGCACCGTCGTTCTCGACCAACTCGGCGTAAACATCGCGGTGCTCATCGGAGGCATAGGCATTGCGGGCATCGTGGCCGGGTTTGCCGCGCGGGACTCCCTCGAGAACTTCATTGCGGGCGTCACGGTCCTCGTGGACAAGCCCTTTGGAGTGGGCGACTACATCAAGGTCGACGACCAGTACGGCCAGGTGGACGAAATTACGCTCCGCTCCACTCGCCTCCGCACCGTCCGGAACCGGATTATGGTCCTACCGAACACGGAGATGATTAAAGAAAAGGTGATGAACCACACGAAGCGGAACGTCCTGCGACTCGACATTCCGTTCGGGATCGCTTACAAGGAGCGGCCCGACGAAGCGCGGGAGGTCCTCCTCCCCATCGTCGAGGACGACGACCGGATCCTCTCGGATCCATCGCCGACGGCGGTTGTCACGGAGATGGACGATTCGAGCGTGAACATGTTGCTGCGGTTTTACCTTCGGGACCCGAGCCAGGAAGTGTCCATGCGCTGGGAATACACCGAGAAGGTGCGCGAGACGCTCCGCGACGCCGACATCGAGATTCCCTTTCCCCACCGCCAGCTCTTCCTCGACGAGGCCGAGGCCTTCGAGGGCACCGATCTGCTCGCGCCCACGAACGGCGACCACCCCGCAACAAACTAATCGCTCCCTTCCCCTCCCGCTTCAGTCTCCCCGCACGGTCACGACAATCGTCCGCTCGCGAGGCTTCACGTCGCATTCGAGGTGAAAGATCTGCTGCCACGTGCCGAGGATGGGCTCGCCGTCTCCCACCGGCACGGTGATCGATGGACTCAGCGTGGTGGCCTGTAGGTGCGAGTGGCCGTTGCCGTCGTGCCAGCGCTGCTCGTGAGCATACTCGCGTCCCGGCGGGAAGAGCTCATCGAAGATTTCCGGCAGGTCTTGCTGCAGCCCGGGCTCAAACTCGATCGTCCCCACCGCGCCGGTACTGCCCACGTTATGGACGTGCACGAGACCGGCGTCAATGTCCGACCTGTGGACGATAGACGTAACCGGCTCGGTGAGGTTGTGCATGTCCCGGTGGCCGGATGTCGAGAGCTCGATGCGGTCCTGGTGCGTTGCCATGGGACTAGCGAGCAGTTGGTGAAGGTCGCAGAGGGGTGATCGGCGCGATCTACTCCCAGCCCGACTCGTCTTCCACAACGGATTCATCCCAGTCCCAGTCCTGGAGCGAGTCGAAGGCGTCGTAGGCCGTCATGTCGTGCTGAATCGGAGTGACCGACACGTATCCCCGCTCGATGGCCGAGAGGTCCGTCTCCTGCCCGTCGTCGAGATCCACGAAGGTGCCCGCGAGCCAGTAGTAGGGCCGGTCCGCAGGGTCGGTGCGCTCCTCAAAGCCCTCCTCCCAGCGGGAGCGCGCCTGGCGGGTCAGGGCGGCGCCCTCGATCTCATCGGCCGGTAGGGCCGGCACATTGACGTTCAGCAGGACCCCGCGGGGCAGGCCGCGGTCGAGCGTCCACTCCACAAGGCGGCGGGCCCAGCGCCCAGCCATCTCAAATTGTGGTTCGGACCAGTCGCACAGCGAGACGGCGAGGGCGTCCAGGCCGAGAATGGAGGCCTCGGTGGCGGCGCTCACCGTCCCGGAGTACAGAACGTTGACCGCCGTGTTCGGCCCCTGATTGATGCCGCTCACCACAAGGTCGGGCGGCGCATCGAGCAGCTCGTGGCAGGCCAGCTTCACGCTGTCGGCGGGCGTGCCGGTGACGCCCCAGGCAGGAATGGGCCCCGACGGCACCTCGAATTTCTCTCTATGGGCGCGCACCGGGTCCCGAACCGTAACGGCATGTCCCACAGCGCTCTGCTCCGTCGTGGGTGCGACCACGCATAGCTCCCCCAGGCCATCGAGGGCCGAGGCCAGCGACTGGATGCCAGGCGCGTGGATGCCGTCGTCATTGCACAGCAGGATGCGGGGCCGATCGTCCGGAGCTGAAGTACTCATGGAGAATCGGATTCTGAGCCCCTCCCTCAATGCGCAGGCAGGGACGACCGAGAGCGGAGCGAAGTCATGTTCAGGGCGTGTGCCATGCCCACTGCACAGGAAGGAATCGAAAAGCGAACGCTCGGAGTCAACGTCAGTAGCTTTCGTCGTCTGCGGGAAACGACCGGTCCCGCACGTCCGAAACGTACTCGTCGATCGCCTCCGTAATCGTTTCGTCGAGGCGCGCGTAGCGGCGCACGAAGCGGGGGGTGAAGTCGGTGGATAGGCCGAGGGCATCGTGGGACACGAGCACCTGCCCGTCCGTCTGGTTGCCCGCCCCAATCCCGATCGTCGGAATCGAGAGCGACTCCGTCACCTCTCGCGCCAACTCAGCGGGAATTTTTTCGAGCACGAGGGCGAAGCACCCGGCCGCCTCCAGTCGCTTCGCGTCGGCGCGGAGCTGTTCGGCCTCCGCTTCCCCACGGGCCCGCACCTGATAGGTGCCGAAGTTGTAGATGCTCTGCGGCGTAAGTCCCAGATGCCCCATGACGGGAATCCCCGCCATGACCATCCGCTCCACCGACTCGACCACCGGCGCGCCTCCCTCCAGCTTCACCGCGTGGCTCCCCGTCTCCTTCATCACCCGGATGGCTGACTGGAGCGCCTCCTCGGGGGCGCCCTGGTACGACCCAAACGGAAGATCCACCACCACGAGCGCCCGGTCGATGCCCCGCACCACGCACTGGGCGTGGTAGACCATCTGGTCGAGGGTCATCGGGAGGGTTGTCTCGTTGCCCGCCATCACATTCGAGGCCGAGTCGCCGACCAGAAGCACATCGACTCCAGCCTGGTCGAAGAGCCGGGCCGAGGTGTAATCGTAGGCGGTGAGGACGGCGATGGGAACCCCGGCGTCCTTCATCTCCTGAACCGTTTGCGTCGTCACGCGCGGTACGTCTGCAACGTCCGGCGGGGAGGACTCGGCGCTCATGAGGTCGGAGGGTCGGGAGGGGAAGACCGCCGTCGGTCGTAAAATGAAATGCCGGACGAAGGGATTGTCAGAGGATTCCGCTCTCAACGCGGAACAGCCTCCGCGCCCGGCGAACGAGAAGAGCCTTCCGCTCCACTCCTTGGAGGAGCCTACTGGCCGCCACCGGGCGGGGGCGTGTTCTGGTCCGGGTTGACTGTCGGCGAGGGCTCTCCGGGGGACTGCGTAAGCGAGATGCCGAGTTCCTGCGCAACATCCCGCGAGATATCGACGACCCGATCACTGGTCTGATCGTCGTACAGAAGGACCTCCTGGCGCATCACCGCCTCCAGCTCCTGCTGTGCGGCCACCTTGTCGATGGCGCCCTGAAGCTTCTTGAGCAACGGCTGCATGAGCTTGCGCCGCCGCTGCTGCATCTGCTTCTGACGCTTCCGGGTGGACTGCTGGAGCTCCTGCTGCCGCTTCTGAAGCTGCCGCTTCCGCTCCGCACGCGCCGAGTCGTCCAGCAGGGACTGTTGCTGCTGAAACTGCTGGACTTTCTTCTGGAACGCCTGACGCTTTTGCTGGAGCTGTCGCTGCTGCTCCTTCATTTCCTGCTGAATCTGCTGCTGGACGTCCTGCATGCCCGGCATGCTCGCCAAAATGGCCTGCTGATCGACGAACCCGATCTTCTGAGCCTGCGCCGGGGCAACAGCCACCGCAGCAATAAGAAGGATGAGCGAAACGGATTTGAGTGGTTGCTTGGGCATGACCATAGAACCTGTTCTGAGAGCTAATCTGCTATCTGATGAGTGTCGTGAGTAGGCGCTGGGAAAGGGAGGCCGAGAGCTATCTTCCTTCGGTCTCCTGGCTGGGACTGATGCCAAGTTCGCGCAGCACCGAATCGTTCAGGTTGTGCTCGTCTCGGGCGTACATGAAGAGCACCTTTTTGCTTTTGTCAAACACGTAGTCGTATCCTTCCTGCGTAGCCACCTCCTCTGTGGCACTGAGCACGCGCTCTTGAATGGGCCGCATCAGCTCCTTCTGGCGCGTGTAGAGCTGTCCCTCCGGACCGAAGTATCGCTGGCGGAGCTGTTCCACCTTTTTCTGGGCCTTCTGTATGGCCTGTCGCTTTCGCTTGCGCTCCTCGTCGGTGTAAAGCAGCTCCGACGCCTGGTATTCATCTTTCAGCTTCTGCACCTTTTCCTTCTGGCTTTGGATTTCGGCACGCCACTCCGTTTCCAGTTGATCGAGTTTCTGCTGAACAGTGGCGTACTCCGGAAGCTTTTCGAGAATGGACTGCGAGTCGACATATCCGATCTTTTGCTGCGCCCGCGCTTCGCCAGCCAGTCCCCACAGCCCGGCAACCATTGTGGAAATCAGCACAAGTTGAACCGCGGGTCCTCGGCCGCCCCTCCTTCCAGGTCGAAGTCCGACACCACGCCTTAGATTCCACATACCGTCCCGGGTTGATGATTGCGTCGAGTCCACACAGTCGACCGAGAACGTTCTACCGCCCCCGTCCGCCCCTGCCAAATCCTTGGCCCAGGGAGAACTGGAACGTCCACCCCGGATCCTCAATGCCCCCCCGGTCGAGCGACACGTGCTGGTCGAAGTTATAGCCGTAATTGAACTCAATCATGCCAACGATGGGCAGGAAGAGCTTCACCCCAATGCCGGCCGATCGATACAGGTCGGCAGGACTGTAGGCATTCAGACTGCTCCACGCATTGGCCGCATCAAGAAACAGGTAGGGACGGGCCCGCAGCTGCTGCGACTCGACGGCCTGCCAGCGAAATTCGGACGTGTACTTGTTCATCACCTGGCCGCCCTCGGGCTGCAAGTTGCCCCCGCGGCCTCGGGCAAGGGGCCCGATGACGCCACGCGGATACCCGCGCATGAAGACCGGATCGGTGCCGAACGTTCCCCCCTGGTAGTCGAACGGGGATCCCCCGACCTCAAAAGTCTCAAACTCAACCGGTTCCCCCGTGATGGACCCAATGTACCCAAAGTCGGTTCCGACGCCGAACGAGAAGTTTTCCCCGATGGGCACATTCCAGTTAGTCTTGAACCGCCACTTGTGGTACTGCACGAGATCGCCCACCGGCGGCGCCAGCTCCAGGGAGAGGGACATTTTCGATCCGCTTCGGGGGAAGGTAGGATTATCGAGGGAGTTGCGGCTCAGCGACTGCCGGAACGTGATGGACTGGTTCTTTCCGAAGGGGACCGTCGAAAATAACGGCTGTCGATCTCCAGTTTCTGGGTTGCGGCCCCGGTTGTCGTAGAGTTGATACCCAATCCGGCTCCCCACCATGAACTTGTCGTCGGGCCAGTCGAGCCGCTGCCGGACGAAGAAGTTCGCCGAGAAATTCTTAAACTGCCCTCCTTCGACACTGCTGGTCCTCCGCCTTCCGAAGACAGAGCGCGTATACTTTGAGTACGAGACCGATCCCCCAACGGGCGTGGGGTTGCCCCGGAACCAGGGCTCCGTGAAGGAGAGCGAGTAGTTCTGGTAGTATGTGCCGTTGGTGCGCACATTCACGCTGAGCTTCTGGCCGTCGCCGGACGGCAGCGGGCGCCACGCATCTGCCTCAAAAAGATTCTGGGCAGAAAAATTGTTGAACTGGAACCCGAGCTGGAGAACGAGCCCGAATTGTCCGAAGGTGCCTGAGAGCTGAAGCTGATCGCTCCCGGTCTCCTTCACACTATAGGCAAGCTCCGCCGTCTTCTCCTCCTCATCGACAGAAATGTCGGGACCGCCCGACAGCGACTCCTTGCTAAAGTACTCCAGCTGGCTGAGCCGACGAATCGACTCCTGAATTGCACTTCGGCTGAATCGCTCGCCGGGAACGGTGTACAGCTCGCGGCGAATGACGTAATCCTTGGTCTTCGTGTTGCCCGAAATCTCGATGTCGCCAAAGTTATACACGTCCCCTTCCCGAACGTCCATGGTGATGTCGAGCGAGTCGTCGCCCACAACCCGGACGGTCGGCTGCACGTCGGCGCGCATGTAGCCCCGGTCCATGTAAAGGCCAAGGACGCCGCTCTTGCGCTGGCCGCCGTATAGGTTTTCATCAAGGGCCTTTCCGTTGTAGACCTCCCCCTCCGAGAGGCCCAGTTGCTCGGATAGAACGCGGTCCGGGAAGATCGTATTTCCCTCCCACGTAACGTCGCTCACGTAGTAGCGATTTCCTTCTCGAACCTCCACGTCGATGCCGAGCCCGTCCTCCCCCACGTAGTAGACGGAGTCCTGAACAATTTGGGCGTCGTAATACCCGTGCTCCCGGTAGTGATCGATGACGCGGTCGAGGTCCTTCTCATAGGCATTCCGTTTAAACTTCTCCCCCTTCCAGATGCGCCACCACCGGTTCTCGCGCGTCTCGTCCATCGCCCCCTGAAGATCTCCGTCGTCGAACTGTTCATTCCCGAGAAAACGGATGCGCTCGACCTCAATCTCCTCTTCGCGGTCAACGTTGAAC
>PXSX01000032.1 GCA_003022655.1 Bacteroidetes bacterium QH_1_64_81
GGCATTGGCGTAGGCGCCGTCCGGCCCGAGATGGTTGTAGATGACGTCCAGGAGGACGGCCAGCCCGGACTGATGCGCCGCGTCCACGAGGCGGCGGAGGTCGTCGGGGCGCCCGTAGGCGCGGGACGGAGCGAACCAGGCCGCCGGATCGTAGCCCCAGTTGCGCTCGCCCGGAAAGTCGTGCACCGGCATCAGCTCGATGGCCGTCACGCCCAGGTCCTCCAGGTACGAGAGCCGCTCCCGCACCGCGTCGAAGCTTCCTGCGTCGGTGAAGGTGCCGACGTGGAGCTCGTAGATCACGAGGTTCTCGCGGGCCACCCCATTCCAGTTTTCGTCGGTCCACGCGTAGGCGTTCGGGTCGATCACCTCGGAGGGGCCGTGCACGCCCGCCGGCTGATAGCGGGAGGCGGGATCGGGGAACGGCCCGTCGCCGTCCAGCCGAAACCGGTAGCGCGCCCCGGGCCCTGCCGCGCCGGTGGTACATTCAAACAGGCCGTTCTCGGATTCCGACAGGGCGAGGGAGGATCCGTCGTCAAGCTCCAGGGTGACGGTGTCCGCCGCCGGAGCCCAGACCCGGAACGTGACGCCATCGTCGTGGGGAAGGGCGCCGTGAACAGGAAAATCGATCATGCCGTTGCGAGAGCGTTGGACGTGCTGGTGTCTGGCCCCCTTCGATGCGAACAGGCGCTGGGGCGCGGGCATCAGAGAGAGTCAATCGTAGCTCGACGCCCGGCCGTACAAGTGGGTAAGCTTTTCCAGGACCTCCTCGTCCTCCTCAGAAAGTTGTTCGGGCGTGAAGCGCCACGCCCAGTTGCCGTCCATGGTCCCCGGGGTGTTCATGCGGCCCTCGCTCCCCAGGCCGATGACGTCCTGCAAGGGAAACACCACGCGGTCGGCCACCGACGCAATGATTGCCCGGACGGCGGATCGATGGATGTCGACGTCCTCCCCATGTTCGGGGAGGTTGAGGTAGGAGCGGGCAAACTCCTTTCCCTCGTCGGAAAGCTCCTCCTCCCACCAGCCCACGGTGGTGTTGTTGTCGTGGGTCCCCGTGTAGACGACCAGGTTGCGGCGGTGGTTGTGCGGGAGAAACTCGTTGTCGGGACTCCCCCCGAAGGCAAAATGAAGGACGGCCATGCCCGGAAACTCAAACGTGTCGCGCAGGGCCTTTACCGAGTCGGTAATGATGCCGAGGTCCTCCGCGATGACGGGCAGCTCCTCGAACTCGTCCTTCATCGCTTTGAAGAAGGGCGTCCCCGGCCCCTCTTTCCACTCACCATCGATGGCCGTGCTGTGATCGGCCGGAATTTGCCAGTACTCGTCGAAGCCCCGGAAGTGGTCGAGCCGGACGAGGTCGAACAAATCAAATGCCCGGCGCAGCCGCTCGGTCCACCACCGGTACCCACGCTCCTCCATGCGGTCCCAGCGATAGATGGGATTGCCCCAAAGCTGACCTTCGGGACTGAAGTAATCAGGCGGCACGCCGGCCATCACGTTCGGCTCGCCCTCGTCGTCAAGATGAAACAGGTCCTGGTGGGCCCATACGTCGGCGCTGTCGTGGGCCACGTAGATCGGCAGGTCCCCGAAGAGGCGGATGTCACGG
>PXSX01000033.1 GCA_003022655.1 Bacteroidetes bacterium QH_1_64_81
GGTCCAGCAGGAGCTTCGCGAAGCGAATGCGCTTCGGATTAATTACTCTTCGAACCGGGAAGGCCCTCCGCCTTCCTAATCTCGGTGATCTGTCGCACCAAAAAAGCTCTGCTCTCCAGCAGGGCTTTTTTGTTTTGTTCCAGGTGCTCTTTCGGGTACCGTTCAGGGGCGCGCGAACCCCTGTTGTGAAGCGTTCCCACCACAGACATTTCCCTTTCTACGCCGATGTCTCATCATCTTACCTTGCTTCCTGGCGATGGAATCGGACCCGAAGTCACAGAGGCTGCCGTGCGCGTGATCGAGGCGGCCGGGGTAGACGTCGTTTGGGACCGTCATCGAGTCATTGGGGCGACCGCCGTCGACCGCGGCCGTCCGGCCCTCCCGCCCGACGTCGTCGACTCCATTCAGGAGCGGGGCACGGCCCTAAAAGGCCCCGTGACAACGCCGGTGGGGCAGGGCTTCACGAGCGTGAACGTGCAGCTCCGCCAGCGCCTCGACCTGTACGCGAATGTGCGGCCCGCGACTTCGCTTAAGGGAGTGGATACCCCCTTTGAGGAGGTTGATCTGATTATCTTTCGGGAGAATACGGAGGGGCTCTACTCGGGCATCGAATACTTCGATGAGCGACTCGACATTGCCGACTCGATTGCCCGGGTCACCAAACGCGGCTCCGAGCGAATTATCCGGTTCTGCTTCGAGTACGCGCAGGAGCACGGTCGGGAGCACGTGACCCTGGCCCACAAGGCCAATATCCTGAAGAAGACCTCGGGTCTGTTTCTCGACATCGGCCGAGAGGTGGCGGCCGAATTCCCCGAGATTGAGTTCGACGATCGGATCATCGACAACCTGTGCATGCAGCTCGTCGTGAATCCCGAAGAATACGACTGCATCGTGTCGACGAACCTCTTCGGGGACCTCCTGAGCGACCTCACTGCCGGGCTCGTCGGGGGACTGGGGATCACGCCTGGGGCCAACATCGGCGACGAGCTGGCGGTCTTCGAGGCCGTGCACGGAAGCGCGCCGGACATTGCCGGGCAAAACGTGGCGAATCCGACGGCCATGATCCGCTCGGCGGTGATGATGCTCCGTCACATCGGCGAAGAGGACGCCGCGGCGGCGATCGAGCAGTCCGTCTTCGACATGTACCGCGAGGGCGACGCGCTCACCCCGGACGTTGGGGGCGACGCGACGACATCCGAGTTTGCCGACGCCCTGGCCGAGCGTGTGGTCGAGTCAGTCGGTACGTAGCTCGTTCCTGGACGGTCTGCCGCGCGCCCCGCCCCAGGTCCCGAGAAACGCGCTGGTCAGCGTACTCTCTGTGCAGTAATTAGGGACTGAAGGGAGCACACCGTTGCGTGCGCGTCTCTTTGCACCTCTGTTTCTGTCAGACCTGGGGGAGGATCCACTGAGCGCGAATGGGTGTTGCGGTCCGGGCATTCCGTTCCCGCATTTCCATCTGCACCAAGGCCTCTGTCATGATCCAACGCATACAGACGATCTATCTGCTGCTCGGAGCCCTCGCGCTGGGAGCCCTGGGGTTGTTCGATGCTCCCTGGAGCGGCGTCGCTGCAAGTCGGTTTCCGTGGTTCGTTCCCGATACGGGGGGCTGTACTGGGTCGGGACGCTGACCTTTGTGGGACCGAGCGGCATCTTGTGGGCCCGGTCGGTCGTGCTCTTGCTTCCAATTTTTGCGTACGGGCTCTTCCTGCTGGCCCGGCGGGCCATCGAAAGCGACATCGAACGCGTGGAGCGAATGAACCAAGGAAGAATCCGATAGCGGCCGCTCTCCCTCGGTCGGCGTGTCATGTCCAAGTGGCCCCCTCGGATCTACGTCGTCCTGGCGCTCGGAGTGATTAGCTTTGCTTTTGCGCCCATCCTGGTTCGATGGGCGGGGGGCGTGCCGGGGATCGCGATTGCGGTCTGGCGCACAGTGACGGCGGCCGCGGTGCTGCTCCCCGCGGCGGCGTTCCGCATCGGCCCGGACGTCCGGCGATTCACGGGGCGAGACGTGACGCTCATCCTGGTCGCAGGTGTGTTTTTGGGGCTTCACTTCATCGCGTGGATCGAGTCCCTCTCCCACACCACCGTGGCCAGTGCGTCCGTCCTGGTCACCACCAGTCCCCTCATTCTCGCCGTGCTCGGATACGTTGTCCTGAGCGAGCGACTGAGCCGCACAACCGTCGTCGCGATTGGGGTAGCGGTGGGGGGCGCTGCCCTCATTGGCTGGGCCGACGCCGGACGGGTCGTGTTGGGCAGGGGTGCGCTCTGGGGGAATTCCCTGGCCGTCGGTGCGGCCGTGCTCGTGAGCGTCTACCTGCTCATCGGGCGCGTCGTTCGGCAGAAGGTATCGTGGCTGGCCTACGTGACGCCCCTCTACACCGTGGCGGCCCTGACGGCCCTGGCTGCAGCCTGGGTCAAAGGGGTGCCCCTCTTCGGCTACTCCCTGCGGTTCTACGCGCTCTGCGTCGGGCTCGCGCTGGGGCCGCAGGTGCTCGGGCACGGGTCGTTCAACTACGCGCTCCAGCACGTGCCCGCCGCCATCGTCGGTATGCTGGCGCTGCTGGAGCCGGTGGGGGCGTCGCTGCTGGCCTACGAACTGTTCGGAGAAGTGCCCCCACCCTCGTCGATCGTCGGAATGGTTGTCGTG
>PXSX01000034.1 GCA_003022655.1 Bacteroidetes bacterium QH_1_64_81
CGGGTACGACCGAGGCATGCTCTTCGTGTTCGACTCGGTAGACCGCGGCAGCATGTGGATGAAAAACACCCCGCTCCCCCTCGACATCGTGTTCGTGGCCCCCGACTCGCAAGTTGTCAATATTGCTCGGCGCACGACCCCCCTCTCGGAAGAGAAAATCACGCCCGAGGCGCCGCGCAAATTCGTCGTGGAGGTCCGCGCCGGCTTTGCCGACCGCTTCGGCCTCACCGACAGCACCCGCGTCCGGTGGACTCGCACTGAGTAATCCCTTGTCGTCCGACGCGGAACGAGCGGGAGTTCACTCCTCCTCGGCCCCGATGCGGGCGAGGACCCGGTTGTCGAGCAAAAGAGGAGCGACCTCTACGACCTCCAGGTCCGACATGCCCGGATGGGCCGCGTTCACCACGTAATTATAGCTGTCGGGCAACACCACGGACGGAACACGCAACAGCACGTGACTTCCTGCATCGAGCCAAGTATCGCCGATCACTCGCGTGGCGTCCGATGCAGGAAGCGCGTCCCAGTCCTCCGGAAGCTCGTCCGTCGCAAGAACGCCTTCCTGCTCCGACTCAATCTCAGCCTTGGCGTAGACCATGTCCGTCATGAGGTCGGCGCGTACGATCCCGGCGAGCTTCTCCAGGGTCGCCGTGGCGAGATGGTCGGCGGCATAGCTCACCAGCTGTCCCTTCGACGCCCACCGGCTCCTGTGGTGTAAGCCTCCCTTCCCGGAGAACGGATCGTCGCGGTAGCGCTCGTGGACAATCCGATAGATCGCAGGCACGGGCGGGCGTCGAGCCAGAGAGAAAGAATCCTATGAAGACTCACACGGGAAACCCGTGCTCCAGCCCCCCCAGAAGATCGTCGACGAGGACAGCCCCGGGACTCGTAAGGGCAACCTCGAATGGGGTGCGTCCCTCCAGGGCCGGAATCGACTCTTTCATCCACCAGGCCGCCTTCTCCTCGTCGCCGAAGATCTCGGTGGCCCGGCGCAGCAGACGGACGTACCGGAAGAGCCGCTCGGATTCGGGCAGACCAAGCTGCTTGTCTTGCTCCCGGTAGCGCGCATACGTGCGTCGGGACCGCCCCAAGACCTCCGCCATCTCCGTGTCGGTGAGCCCCAGGACGGACTGAAGCTCCTCAGCGATTGAAACGGGATACCCGCCGCGGATTTCCGTGTCGGCGTCTGTGTCGTTCGCGACGTGGAGGTCGGTGTAGGAGACAGAACGCGACGGGGTCGGGGTCGACATGACGGCACGATCTTACTCGGCGAGAACGAGCAACTGGCACGCAAGTGCCTGACAACTGACACATTTCGATACCGGACTGGAATCGAATCCGTTCCCGAGCGGGCGCGTGGAAACGTCAGAGACAGAGGGCTGCTTCTGTTCGCCGCCTCTCGTCGCCCACGATGAGATTGCTCCTTCCAATGAAGTGCCGTTCTTCTCGTTCGATGCCGCTTCTCCTTCTCTGCGGCGTACTGCTCGGGGGCCTCTTCGCCTGCGGCCGCTCGGGCGACTCGCCGTCGGCGGAGGCGGAGGCCGACACGACCGAAACCATTCCCTTCACCACGGAGGGGCGCCTCGCGTTCATTCAGGA
>PXSX01000035.1 GCA_003022655.1 Bacteroidetes bacterium QH_1_64_81
CCGACCACGCGGGCCAGATTTCGTTTCCCGGCGGCCAGCGCGAGGGCGACGAGTCGCTTCTCGATGCGGCGCTCCGGGAGGCCGAGGAAGAGGTTGCCCCGCCCCCAGCGTCCGTCCGCGTGCTTGGCCGCCTGACGCCGCTCTACATTCCGCCCTCCAACTTCTGCGTGCATCCCTTCGTCGGGCGCACCGAGGTGGCGCCCGAGCTCCACCCCACGGACGAGGAAGTGGAACAGGTCCTGCGGGTGCCCCTCGCGCACCTCCTGGACCCGGCCACCCGCACGACCGAACCGCGACGGCTGGACGGCACGGACGTAGAGATGCCCTACTACGACGTAGCGGGCCGCACGGTCTGGGGCGCCACGGCCATGATGCTGGCCGAGTTTCTGGCGGTGGTGCGCGACGCCACAGCGCCGGATGCATAACAGGCCGCCCTGTCGCGGTTCTCCCATTCCCAGGCCGGTTGTCCATTCGTCTCTTTTTGCTTTCCTCCGTCCGACCGTCCACGCCCCCCCACCGCTTCGGTCTCGTAGGAGAGTCATCCTTACGGGGAGGCAGTGGTTCGGCCACCAGGAGGAGGGCTTCCCCCGGATTCGCGTCCCGAATGGCCGACGATTCACGTGAGGGTCCATCTCAGGCTTCAAACGTCCTGCCTGAACGCTTCACGCGCTCGCATTGCAGTCTTCGTGTGGTCTTTCTAAAAAGGCCGAACGAACGACTGGGGCGATGACTAAAACGTCAGCAGATGACTCGGCAGTCACATTCTGACGGCTCGTCCATTCGCCCTCGATTTCTTATGCCTGATTCCTCCGACACGACCCTCTCCCGGCGCGAGCGGGAGCAACGTCGGCGCCGCCGCGCCATGCTCCAGGCCGCCCAGTCTGTCTTCGCCGAAAAAGGGTACGAACAGGCCACCCTCGAAGAGATCGCCAAACGGGCCGAGTTCGGCAAGGGCACGCTCTACAACTATTTCGAGGACGGCAAGGAGGGCCTCCTCTTCGCCACGTTCGACGAGGTCTACGACGACCTCGACGGGATGATACGCTCCACCTTCGACGGGGTCGACACCGCCGAGTACTCGTTTCGGGCCGCCTTCCACGAGCTGGTCGTGCGGTCGTTTGCCTACTACGAGGAGCGCGAAGATCTCTTTCTCATCCTGATTCGGGAGGCCCACCGGCTTTGCTTTAGCAACGACGTGGAGAAGGCGGCCTACTTTCAGGAGCAGCAGCAGCGCATGATCGACGCGCTCACGCCGGCTGTGCAGACGGCTGTGGACGAGGGCCGCATTGCGCCGCTGCCGCCACAGTCGGTCGCTCATATGCTCCTGGAGGTGGTGCACGACCTCATCGTCCGTCGCTGCCTCACCGAACACAGTGACGAGAACGACGCGGCGTGCGTGTGCCAGTCGGATGCGCCGCTCCTGCACGATCCGGAGGCCGCGGCCGATTTCCTTACCGCTCTCCTCTTTGACGGCTTGGAAAACGACAGTCGAGAAGACGGCGCGTCTCGCTCGCCCACACCATAGTTATTCTCGCTACATCGCTCACCTGAAGTGTCCGCCCCGCTATGCGTGCTTCCTCCTCATTCATCACGGTCCTGTCCCTTCTGCTCGGAGCAAGCACGGCCCTTCTTCTGCCGTCAGGGGCGCAGGCCCAGTCGGTCGACCCCGAATGGGAGCCCGACGGGCAGAATCCCGCTGCGACCTCCGGCTCGGCAGATCCGCTCGTGCTCACGCTCGACGAGGCGGTACGGACGGCCCTCAAGAAGAACCTCGACCTGCGGGCCGCCCAACTCGACGTGGAAGAGGCAAATGCCCGCGTGCAGGAGGCCTGGGGCAACCTGTATCCGTCGCTCGACCTATCGGGCAGCTACACCCGCAACGTCGTCACGGCCAACCCCTTCGCCGGGAGCGACGCCACGAGCCTGCTGGGCGGTGGGGGCCAGATCGAGTGGCTCGCCTTCAATGAGCGGCGCCGACTGAACGACCGGTCTCCTATTACTTTCCGCGAGTTCCAGCAGCGTCAGCAGGACAGCCTGGCCGCCGCGGGCATTTCGCTCGGCAGCGGGGGCAATCCGTTCGGGGTCGACAACGAGTTCCGGGGCGGACTGCAGCTCACCCAGACGCTCTACAGCAAGCAGGCCTTTGCGTCCGTGAAAGGATCCCAGCAATTCAAGGACGTGAGCCGCTACGCCCGCGACCGACAGGTGCAAATGGTGACCAACGAGGTGATGACGTCCTTCTACCAGGCCCTGCTGGCCCAGGAGCGGGTCCGGGTTCTCCGGGAGCGCGTGGAACGGGCCGAAGAGACCCTGCAGGAGGTGTCGACCCGCGTGGAACGTGGCGTCATCCCGAAGGCGCAGCGCCTGGGAGCGAGCGTGGAGCTTTCAAATGCTCGTACGCAGCGGATCGAGGCGCGCAACACCGCCGATCTTGCCCGGGACCAGCTCAAGCGCACCATCGGCCTTTCTCCCGAGCAGCCGATTCAACTCAGGGGGAGTCTCGAGGAGCAGCGCGAGGACGGCCTGCAACAGGTCTCCCTGCAGACCATCTCGATGTCGAAGGCCGTGGACCAGGCCCTCGAGAACCGCCCTGATCTCGAGCGCGCCCGGCTCAACGTGGAGCTTCGTGAGATTCAAACCGAATCGAGCCGGGCGGCCTTTTATCCCCGCGTGGAGGCCGTAGCCAATTTCAGCTACTCAGGCCGCGTTCCAGACGATCGGTCGCGCGTCGTACAAGACCCCACAAATCCCTTTTCCTTCAGCGAAGAACAGCGCGGCTTCTTCAGCGACGACTTCTGGAACCCCTCCTTCAGCGTCGGACTCCAGGTCAGCTGGAATCTGTTCAGCGGGTTTCAGCGCTCCGCCCGCATTGAGCAGGCCGAGATTGCACGGCGCCGCGCGGGGACCCAGCGCGACCGGTTGCGCCGAGCCGTAACCCTGGAGGTGCGCAAGGCGATCCGCGACCTTGAAAACGCCCGGGAGCGCATCGAGTCGCAGAAGGCAAACGTTCGCCGCGCCAGCCTCAACTACGACCACGTCTCGCAGCGCGTGGGCGAGGGCGCAGCGAGCCAGCTTGAGCTCCGCGAGGCCTCCGACCAGCTCGACCAGAGCCGCCTCAACTACCTCCAGGCCGTACACGACTATTTGGTGGCCCGCACCGACCTCGAAACTGCCCTCGGCCAGCCCCTCACATCCACCTCCGAATCGTATCTCACGACGCGTCGATGACCACTTCTTCGATGCTCCATCGACTCCTGTCCCCTGCTGAGATGTTTTCCCCCGTAACGATGCCGCCCCAACGCACTTTCCTGCCTTCGGCACTCCGCTCCGCATCGTGGATCGTCCCGATGATTCTGCTTGGCGGCGTGCTGGTTCTTACGAGTGGCTGCGGCGACGATCAGGTGTCGGACGCGTCCACTCAGGCTTCATCCCAGCCCAAGACGCGTGTTGAAACCCTCGTCCTGGAGCCGACCTCGTTCACAGACGTGATTAAGATCACCGGCACCGTGGAGGCCCTCGATGACGCGACCCTGTCGGCCCAGACCAGCGGCACGGTGACGATGCTCCGCGGCCGCGGTACACGCGTGGCCGCCGGCGAGGTGGTCGCCACGATTGACGCCGGGGAGGCGAAGGCCGCCGTAGAGCAGGCCCAGGCCCGATACGACTTGGCGCAGGATCGCTTCGAGCGCCAGCAACCCCTCTACCGCGACTCCGTCATCAGCGCGCTCGAGTTCGAACAGGTGCGGTCGGAGCGCAATCAGGCCCGCGCCGCCCTCCAGCAGGCCGAGACCCGATTCTCGAACTCGCGCCTGACGGCTCCCTTCACTGGGACCATCGAGGAGCGCTTTTTGGAAGAGGGGGAGCAGGCCGCGCCGGGGGCCAGGGTGGCCCGCCTCGTCAACACGCGGCGGGTAAAGGTGACGGCGGGCGTGCCGGAACGCTATGCCAGTGACATCCGCGAGGGGACCCCGGTACAGCTCGACTTCCGGCGATACGGCGCCGGCGTCCGCACCGCCGAAGTCACGTTCGTGGGAAACGCCATTGATCCTGACAGCCGCACCTTCCCCATCGAGGTGACCGTGCGGAACAAAGACGGCCGCCTCAAGCCTGCCATGGGCGTGGACCTACGAGTAACCCGCGCTGTGCTCGACAGCGTCATTGCCATTCCGCGCTCGGCCGTGCTTCGAGACGAGACGGGGACCCACGCGTACGTCGTCAACCGCTCCGATACCGCGGTGGTGGCCCGCAACCGCGACCTCGTGCTCGGGTCGGCCACGGGGGAACGCGTCGTGGTGGACTCGGGCCTCGTGGCGGGCGATGAGCTCATAATCGTAGGTCAGAACAACGTGTCACCAGGGACTCCGCTGGAGGTGACCCAGCAGCGCGACCGCGCCTCGGCGGCGGGCACCCCGCACGAGGAACAGTCGTCCCTTCCCACGCCGCCGGGGGATGAATGATGCGGAAGCGATGTTAGGATTTTCGACTACACGAACCATCCATTGTTGCCGTAGAGTCGTCCCGGAGGCCGAAGGTCATACCCTTGCGGTGCGGGACGGCTCTGCTCTGCCCTGCACTAACCGACGCTTCTGCGATGAAGATTACCAACCTTTCGATCAAGTACCGCACGGCGATTGCCGTCTTTACGCTCATCCTAGCGGTTGGCGGACTGGTCAGTTACCTCACAATTCCGAAGGAGTCGCGGCCGTCGATTGAGTTTCCGCAGATCGTGGTGACGTCGATCTACCCCGGGGCCAGTCCGAGCGACGTCGAGTCGACGGTCTCTCAGGTCATCGAGCAGGAGATCAGTTCCATTAACGGCATCGACGAGATGCGCTCCACCTCATCGGAGGGCGTCTCGACGGTGATTGTCGAGTTTACGCCGGACGTGGAGACCGACAAGGCCTACCGAGAGGTCAACCGGGCCGTGGATCGCGCCCAGCCCGACCTACCCGACGCGGTGGAGGAGCCGCTGGTGGATGAGGTCAACACGGATGAGTTTCCGATCATGACCATCAACCTGGCGGGGTCGTACTCGCTGGC
This sequence comes from Bacteroidetes bacterium QH_1_64_81, assembly GCA_003022655.1. Next base: position 5,041 of record PXSX01000035.1, read on the forward strand.
CCGCCTGAAGGAGGTCGGGGAGGACCTGCAGGACGACCTCGAAGGCATCTCCAGCGTTCTGGAGGCCAACCTGATTGGGGGACTTACGCGGGAGGTGCAGGTGAACGCGGACCTGTCGGCCCTAAAGACCTACAACGTGTCCTTCAACACCCTGATCAACACGATCCAGCAGGAGAACACAAACATCCCCGGCGGTTCGATCGACGTCGACCGGCTGAACTACCTCGTGCGGGTGGACGGACAGTTCGACGATCCCGCCGATCAGATTGAGAACCTGGTGGTGAAGACGACCTCGGACGGGCAGAACGTGTACGTGCGCGACGTGGCGAACGTCATTTTTGGGTTCAAGGACCGGGAGTCCTACTCCCGCCTGCGCATCCTGAAGCGCGAGACCGAATCCGGAGAGACCGTATCGGTCCCCGACTCGGCCCGTCGGACGGCCCAGGTCATCTCCCTGGACGTGAAGAAGCGGCCCGGGGACAACATTCTGGAAACCTCCGAGGAGGTGAAGTCGACCATCGACGACTTCCCCTTTCCGAGCGGGACCGAGGTGCTTATCACCGGCGACGAAAGCGAGAACGTGCAGTCCCTGGTGACGGACCTGGAAAACAACATCATCAGCGGGCTCATCTTCGTCATCGTCGTGCTGCTCTTCTTCCTCGGCGTGCGCAACGCGACGCTCGTGGGCATCGCCATCCCGCTGTCGATGTTCACCACGTTCCTCGTCTTTCAGGGGCTCGGCTATACGCTCAACTTCATTATTCTCTTCTCGCTCATCATCGCGTTGGGCATGCTGGTGGACAACGCGGTGGTAGTGATCGAAAACATCTACCGCTTCCGCGAAGAGGGGTACTCGCGCTGGGAGGCTGCGCGCCTGGGCACGGCGGAGGTGGGCGCGCCCGTCGTGGCCGCCACAGCCACCACCGTCTCGGCGTTTGCGCCCATGCTGCTCTGGCCCGGCATCATCGGGGAGTTTATGAGTTATCTCCCCCTCACCCTCATCATCACGCTCGCCAGTTCCCTGTTCGTCGCGCTCGTGATCAATCCCGTCGTTACGGGCTTCTTTGTGCGGGTGAAGGGCCGGGAGGACGAGGAGGCGGACGCACAGCAGAGTCCCGCCATTGCCCGGTACGGTGGAGCGGCCCTCATTCTACTCCTGGGCGTCACGCTGGGCGTTGCGAACTGGAAGACGCTGGTGGTCGTGGGAACGGCCCTCCCTGTGCTTTACCTCATCCACGTCTACGTACTGAAGCCTCTCGGCGACCGCTTCGCGGAGAGCGGCCTGCCGAGCCTGATCCAGTGGTACCGCGGCTTCCTCGGGCGGATGCTCCAGCGGGACTACGCTCCGAAATACGCCCTCCTGCGAAACACGGGGGCCCTCGCCGCGCTGACGATCGGAGGCGGGATCGTGGGAGTGGGCGGCCTCGTGTACGCGGCGGCCGGCCAGACAGCGGCCATGTTTCTGCTCGTGCCGGGTGGGGTGATGGCGGCCCTCGGGGCGATTGGAATTCTCCTTCACACCCTGGAGAGCATCTACCTGGGCGGGTGGACGAGTGTCAAGTTTGGCGGGGTCCTCTTTGTCCTCATGCTTGCGATCCTGAGCCTCAGCTACGCGACCGGACGCCTCGCCCTGCCTGCCCTCCTGAAACTCATGTCGGTCCCGGCGGGCATCGTGCTGGTCGGCCTGCTCGGTGCCCTCCTCAACACGAACGATCGACTTCTTCTCACCGACAACCGCGCGGCCCTGCTCACCGGTTCGCTAGGCGGTCTCGCTCTCATTGGCGGCCTCTTCCTGGTGGCCCCCACCGGCCAGGCGTTCTTCCCGGACACGGACCCGAACCGCGTGCAGATCACCGCTGAGGCCCCCCTGGGCACCAACATTGAAACCTCGAACACAGTTGCTCGGACGGCCGAGGATCGGATTCTGACCCTGCTCGACGAAAATCCGAAGTCCGAGGCCAACATTGAAAACATGGTCGTAAACGTAGGGGTGGGGGAGGATGCCCAGTTTGGAGGTGGGGCGCAGCAGTCCGAGCGCTCCCGCATCTCGCTCAACATGGTCGATTACGCCGAGCGGCCCGAGTCCTCGACGCGGACCCTGGAGAAGCTGCGCTCCCAGTTGCAGGGCATTCCCGGCACCGAGATCGAGTTTGCCAAGCAGGAGCAAGGCCCACCGACCGGCCCGCCGGTCAACATCGAGATCTCCGGGCCGGAGTTCGACCGCATCGTCCAAATCTCGAAAGAGATCAAGAGCCAACTCAACGACGCGGCAAAGAGCGGCCAGCTGCCCGGCCTGGTCGACGTGACCGACAACTTGAACACGGGCCGTCCCGAGGTGCAGGTCGACGTGGACCGGGAACAGGCGGCCGAGTACGGCCTCTCGACGACCCAGATCGCCCAGACGGTCCGCTCGGCCATCCAGGGCATAGAGGCGGACACGTACCGCAGTGGGGAGGACGAGTACGACATCACGGTGCGGCTCCAAGAGGCCGACCGTACCACCCTCGAAAGCCTCCAAAACCTGACTGTGACCAATCAACTCGACCAGCAGATCCCCCTCACGTCCGTGGCCAACATTGAGGAAGGCACCGGTTTTGGGGCGATCACGCGCATCGATGAGAGCCGGGTGGTCACCGTCTCCGGCGACGCGGCGCCCGGCCACAATGGGCCGGAGGTCCTCAACCGCGTGCAGGACGAACTCTCGGAATACCGCGAGCAGTTGCCCCCCGGTTACACGATGGAGTACACAGGCGGCAACGAGGAACAGCAGGAATCCTTCGGGTTCCTCGGCACGGCCCTTGCCATCGGGGCCTCGCTCATCCTGCTCATCATGATCATCGAATTTAACTCCATTAGCGCGCCGTTCATCATCATGGCCGCCGTGGGGCTGAGCCTAATTGGGGTGTTCCTGGGCCTGATCCTCACCCGTACACCGTTCAACCTCTTCACCTTCATCGGCATCATCGCCCTCGCCGGCATCGTGGTGAACAACAACATCGTCCTCGTCGACTACATTATGCAGCTGCGCGGGCGCGGGGCGGACAAGCGATCAGCCATCATCGAGGGCGGCGCCACACGCCTCCGCCCGGTCTTGCTGACGGCCCTGACGACCATCCTCGGCCTCGTGCCACTCACCTTCGGCATCAACGTCGACTTTGTGGGCCTGCTGGCCGACTTCGCCCCAAACTTCCAGTTTGGCAGCGAAAACACGCAGTTCTGGGGCCCGATGGGGGCGGCCATCATTTCGGGGCTCACCTTCGCCACGTTCCTTACGCTCGTGATCGTGCCGGCGATGTACTCGGCGTTCGACTCGGTGAGCCTGCGAGTCACAGAGGCCTTCGGGGGAGAGTCGGAGAACGCCTCGATCGTGAGCGACACGGTGGTCACGGAGAGTCTGCTCGACGACGGCGTGCCGGGCGACGGCGCCCCTACGGCCCCCGAGGCGCCATCGCCAAAACCCGAGCACCCGTCGGAATCGTAGGGGACTTTACCCGCCAAGGCGATTGCATGTTGAACGCTTCGTCGAGCGAGGGCGGCTCCGCAGCCTCTGATCGTAGGGAAGATGCCGGGAAAGCGTGGGCGCATGGGGGCCGTGAATTTCTGCTCCGTTCGAACGGCACGAACAGGCCACTGTCGCTGAGATGCGATTGCCGTGCTCTACCTGCATGGAACAGGAAATCCGCCTGTCCAGTCTGTACCCTCCCGAAGAAACTGAATGGGGCGATCTGCATTTGCTAGTAATCCTACGGTAACATCGCTGCGGGTTTCGGCCGCACGGCTGGCGACGGCCGCCCGGCCCTGTGCGGGCCCTGCCCACCGTATTTCCTTCAGTTCCCTTCCGTCCCTGAATGGGCTTACTCGTTCTTTACGTCGCGCTGGCGATTGGCGTCTCCTTCCTGTGCTCGATGATGGAGGCGGTGCTGCTGAGCGTAACCCCCTCGTACGTGGCGGCCCTGGAGCGCAAGGGAAGCGCCGTGGGCGAGCGCATACACGAGTTTAAGGAAAACGTCGACCGTCCCCTGGCGGCGATTCTGAGCCTCAATACGATTGCCCATACGGTGGGGGCGGCGGGCGTGGGGGCTCAGGCCGCTATCGTCTTTGGGGAAGCGTACACGGGCATTATCGCGGCAATCCTCACCCTCCTCATCCTTGTCCTCTCGGAGATTATCCCGAAGACGCTGGGGGCCGTATATTGGCGCACCCTCACGCCGTCGGTCGTGCGCATGTTGACGGCGACGATCATCGCGATGTGGCCACTCGTAAAGCTGTCGCAGGGGATTACGCGCTTGCTGTCGCAGGACGAGGACGAGGCCGCCTTCAGCCGCGAGGAGTTTACGGCCATGGCCGAGCTCGGCGAGGAAGAGGGGGTCTTCGAGGAGAAAGAATCCCGCATCCTGCGCAATCTCTTCCGCTTCAACTCCCTGCGGGTGAAGGACGTGATGACGCCCCGTACCGTCATCTTCGATCTGCCGGAGAACACCACCATTGGCGAGGTGGTGGAGGAGCACGACGAGTTCCGCTTCTCCCGCATCCCGGTGTACGACGATGATCCCGACGACATCACCGGCTACGTGCTCAAGGACGAGATGCTGCTGCGGGCCGCGCAGGAGGAGTTCGACGTGACCCTGGAAGAAATGGCCCGCAACATCCTGGTGGTCCACGAGACACTGCCTCTCCCCGACCTGCTGGAGCGGCTGCTCGACCGCCTGGAGCACATCGCCCTCGTGGTGGACGAGTACGGCGGCGTGGCGGGGGTCGTCACGATGGAGGACGTGGTGGAAACGCTCCTCGGGCTGGAGATCGTCGACGAGGCCGACTCGGTGGAGGACATGCAGGCTCTGGCCCGGAAGCAATGGTTCAAGCGGGCGCGCGAACTGGGCATGGTCTCGGAAGAGGCCCTCGAAACCCCCACCACGAACGAGACGGATGAACTGGACGAAACCGTCCTCCAGCAGGACGTGCCGGACGATGAGTCCATCGTCGCCGCCGAGATGTCCGAGATGAACCGTCACTCGTCCTCAGAGTCGTCTGCGGACGAATAACCGCTTTCTCTCCTCCCCTCGTATGCCGCGGTCCATCGACGAGTTGCCGGATGCCGATCTCCGGCGGTTTCCTCGTCCCGACGTGCCCCCACCCGCCAAGATCGACGACGTGCACCTCATTGGCATCTGCGGTACGGGCATGGGCGCGCTGGCGGGCCTCTTCCAGCAGGCCGGCAAGGACGTGCGTGGTGCGGACGACGGCGTGTATCCCCCGATGAGCACCCACCTCGCCGAGCGGGGCATCCCGGTGCAGGAGGGCTACGATCCGGCCCACCTCGACCCGGCCCCGGACCTCACGGTGGTGGGCAACGCCTGCACGCCCACCCACCCGGAGGCCGCCTACGCCCGCGAGGAGCGCCTGCCGCAGCAGTCCTTCCCAGAGGCGCTGGCCCACGGCTTCCTCACCGACGCGCGCCGCCCCCTCGTCGTCACCGGCACGCACGGCAAGACGACCACCACGGGCCTGCTCGTCCACCTCCTGCGGTACGCCGGGCAGGACCCTGGCTTCCTCGTCGGCGGCGTGATGGAAAACGGTGGGCAGAGCTACGCACTGGGCTCCGGCGCGCCGTTCGTGGTGGAGGGGGACGAGTACGACAGCGCCTACTTCGACAAGCGGCCCAAGTTCATGCACTACCGGCCGCAGTCGGCAGTCGTAAGCTCCGTCGAGTTCGACCATGCCGACATCTTTGCCGACCGGACCGACTACCGCGATGCCTTCGCGGACTTCGTGGGCCTGCTCGACGCCGACGGTCTGCTCGCCCTCTGCGGCGACGACCGGGCACGTCTTCACGCTTCGGATGAACGGGCGGAGCGAAGAGGTGCGGTTCCCCCTCCCCGGTCGGCACAACGTAGAGAACGCGCTGGCCGCGGCCCTGCTTGCCCACCGCGAAGGCGTGTCGCTCTCCGAGATTGCGGCGGGGCTCGCCACGTTCGAGGGCATGAAGCGACGACAAGAGGTACGGGGCCGCCCCAACGACGTGCTCGTGATCGACGACTTTGCCCACCATCCCACGGCCGTCGCGGCCACGGTGCAGGCTGTCCGCGCCGCCCACCCGAACCGGCGGCTCATGGCTCTCTTCGAGCCTCGCTCCAACACGAGCCGCCGCGATCTTTTCCAGGCCGACTACGGCGCGGCGTTCGACGACGCCGACCACGTCTTTTTGAAGACCCCGCCGGTGCGCCACAACGACGACCCCGACGCGATGCTGGACCCGGAGGCGGTCGTTCAGACGATCCGCGACCGCGGCACGCCCGCCGAGACGTTCGACGACGTGGACGCCGTCCT
>PXSX01000036.1 GCA_003022655.1 Bacteroidetes bacterium QH_1_64_81
CGAAAACCCAGTGGGCCTGAAGGTGGGGCCGGACATGACGCCCTCCAAGCTCCAGACGCTGGTGCGCACGCTCGACCCCGACGACGAGCCGGGCAAGCTCACGCTCATCTCACGCCTCGGGGCCGACACCATCGGCGACCGGCTGCCGGGCCTCGTCGAGGCGGTGCAGGCCACCGGCCAGTCGGTGCTCTGGATCGCCGACCCGATGCACGGCAACACCGAGACGACCGACAACGGCACCAAGACGCGCCACTTCGACAACATCCTCGGCGAACTCGAACAGGCCCTCGACATCCACGCGGCGGAAGGCTCTCATCTCGGCGGCGTGCACTTTGAACTCACCGGCGAGAACGTGACCGAATGCATCGGCGGGGCGCGCGGACTGAGTGAGGCCGACCTTGGGCGGGCCTACGAGTCGCACGTCGACCCGCGTCTCAACTACGAGCAGTCCCTGGAGATGGCCTTCAGCATCGTCCGCAAGTACCGGCAGCTACACGGGCAGCGCTGAAGGTTCAAGAGTCTGTTTGGCGGACGCTCTGTGGCCTGCGACTTCGTGGATCTCGCGCAAAAAGCTCGTGTCGGCTGCACATCAATCCACCAAACAGACTCTCAAACGTCCAACGTTGGAACGTTTCAACGCCGAACGCTACAGCGAGACGCGAAACTCCTCGTCCGCCTCGAAGGAGCGCACGAGCGCGGCGTAGAGCTGCACGCAGTGCTCGATATCGTTGGTATCCACCACCTCGACGGTCGAGTGCATATAGCGGAGCGGCACGGAGAGGAGCACGCTGGGCACGCCGCTGCGCGTCTTGAAGATGGAGTCGGTGTCGGTGCCGGTGCGGCGGCTGCTGGGCTCGTGCTGAAGGGGAACGTCCTCGGCCTCGGCCACCTCGATCGCGCGCTCCACGAGTTGCGGGTGGTTGGAGGTGCCGTGCGTCACGGTCGGTCCCTCCCCAATCTCGATGCTGCCGTGCTTTTTGCTGTTGATGCCGGGGGAGTCGGTGGCGTGGGTCACGTCGAACGCCACGGCGGCGTCTGGATCGAGGCGGTGGGCGATCATCTTGGCCCCGTGCCCCCCAATCTCTTCCTGCACCGAGTTGGCGGCCTGCACGTCCCACGCCGGACGGTCGTCCGAGAGGCGCGCCACGGCCTGCGCAATGATGAAGCCGCCGAGCCGGTTGTCGATGGCGCGGGCGGTGATGCGCGAATCGGTGAGGGTCGTCGGGCCTACGTCGAACACCATGGGGTGTCCCACGCGGAGGCCGCACTCGCGAACCTCGTCCTCACTCGTTGCCCCAATATCGACGAACAGTTCGTGCACCTCGGGCACCGTTTCGTTCTTGGTGTCGCGGATGTGGAGGGCCGTGTTGCCCACGACCCCGGTCACGGGCCCGTCGTCGCCCAGGATGCGGACGCGCAGCCCCCGGGCGATAGCTCGGTCCGAGCCGCCGATGCGGTTGATGTAGAGAAAGCCGTCGTCGGTGATGTGGCGCACCATGAAGCCGATCTCGTCGACGTGCGCGTCGAGCATGACACGGGGCGCGTCCTCAGCCGTGCCCTCCAGGCCGGCCCATGCCGTGCCGTACGCGTCGGTCTCTACCTCATCGGCGTGGTCGCGCACGTACTCGGTCCACACGCGCTGCCCCGGCGTCTCGAAGCCGGTGGGACTCGGAGTATCGAGAAGGTTAAAGAAAAATGATTTCGCATCGTCGGTCATGCAAGCAGGGAAGATTCGTCGAAGAGAACGTGGGAGGGAGCTTCAGCCTCAAGCAACGATTATCGTCATACGGTTCGAGCCGCCGCGATATCCGGACCAAGATTCGAATTTTTCGGTCGTCCCGCCCGGATTTAGCCGAGACGGTCCGGCGTTTCGGGGATGAACCAAAACAGCCGGAGATTGCTATGTTATAGCTGATCTTGCCGCATACCCATTGCTTCCCTCCCTCCCTTCACCACAGATCTTCTGATCATGCCGAAGACGACGGAACGCACCTATCACATGCTCATCGTGGAGGACGACGCCGACATTCTGATGGGCCTCGAAGAATACTTTGAACTCGAGGACTACGAAGTGGAGACGGCGGAGGACGGCGAAGAGGCCCTCCGAAAGATGAAAGACATGGACAAGTGCGACGTCGTCCTCCTCGACGTGATGCTGCCCGAAAAGGACGGCTTCGAGGTGCTCGAAGAGTCCCAGGAGATGGGCTTCAGCGCCCCCGTCCTCATGATTACGGCCCGCGGCGAGCAGGAATCAAAGCTCAAAGGCTTCGGCCTCGGGGCGGACGACTACATTACCAAGCCGTTCAACGTCGAGGAGCTGGCAGCGCGGGTCAAGGCCATTCTGCAACGGACCATGCCGCCCGCCGAGGCGCCGATGGACATCTACGAGATCGGGGACGTGGAGATCAATTTTTCTACCCACGAGGCGTATCGGGACGGGGACGAGCTCAACTTCACGGCCCTGGAGTTCGACATCCTCCGCTACCTCATCCAGCACGAGGGCCGGACCGTCACGCGCAAGCAGCTCCTGCGGGACGTCTGGGGCATCGACGAGAACATCATCACCCGCACCATCGACCGCCACATGGCCTCGGTTCGCAAGAAGATTGAGCCGGACCCGTCCGATCCCACCTACATTGAGACCGTCTACGGCATCGGCTACCGCTTCGACGACGGGGAGTAGAGACGGCGGACAACCGACCGCGGTTCGCGGTCACTGATCCCCACCGAAGGTCCTCTATCGTTGATGATCGGCGCCCAGGCTGAGGACTGCGGCTGCGCCAAAAAACGATCCTACGCCTCCCCCCACGGTCCCGTGATGGCGAGCGTGAGGCCTTCGTGCTGAATGTTCATGAAGAGGGTGCTTCCGTCCGGCGAAAACACCGCCCCGGCCAGTTCCGAGTCGCCCATCGCGTTGCGGCCCAGCTTGTAGAACTGCCCCTCTGGCGTGATGCCCACGAGGGTGTCGGTCCCCGACCCGTCCTCGCACGCGATGACGTCGCCCCATGGGGCCACTGTCAGGTTGTCGGCGTTCTCCAGTACGGTCGTGTCGTTTGGCTCCACGAAGAGCTCCAGGCGGCCAGGCTTGTCGTCTTCGCGATCTGTGCCCTCGTAGGGACTCGGGACGTAGCGCCAGACCTGGCCCTTCGCGTTTTTCCCGCCGTTCGTGCAGGCCACGTAGACGGCATCCTCGCCGTACCACATGCCCTCTTCGCGGGCAAAACGGGCCGCCCCGTGCGCAAAGCCCCGTTTGCGGAGATCATCGTCCGGCGTATCGACGTGATCGAGGTCCCTCCACTCCACCTCGAAGGCCGTGCCCGGCGGAATGTCCGGCCCGTCGCCCCAGTTTCGCGTGTCGAGGCTCTCCTGTTGTCGCACGCACAGGCACTGGAGGCGTCCGCCTTTCTGCAGGGCGCCCGGCTCCTCCGGCAGGTAGCGGTAGAGAAGCCCGTCGGAGCGGTCTTCGGAAAGGTAGGCAATCCCGCTATTCGGGTCGACGGCCACCGCCTCGTGGTTGAACCGACCCATGGCCTTGATCGGACGGGGCTCTGCGCGCTGGATGGACGCCGTGGCCGGAACCTCGAAAACGTAGCCGTGATCCTTTGCGAAGGTGTCGTCGGCCCGCTGGACGGTCTCCTCGCAGGTGAGCCAGCTGTTCCACGGGGTGGGCCCGCCCGCACAGTTGCGCAGGGTCCCCGCCAGGCTCACGAACTGGCGCCGCACGGCCTGCCGCTCGGTGTTGTAGACGACCGTCGTCGTGCCTCCGAGGCCGCCGTACGCCTTCTTCCCAGCGTCGTACCGGTCGGCGTCCGGCATCTGACCAATTGAGGCATTTCCCTCCGCCTGGAACGGCCCCTCTTTCACAGGGGCCCCTGCACTGATTTCGTGATTGCGCACGAGCAGCGTGGTCTCCTCCGGACCCGGGAAGGTAGCCATGCCGTCCGGGCGGTGCGGCACGCGAAAGCCATCGTCCATCTCGTCCCCGTGCCGCGAAATGATCCGGTACGAGAAGCCCTCCGGCAGGTCGAACACGCCGTCGGGATCAGGCTGGAGCGGACCGAAGCCGACCCGATCAGACGAGCGTGCCTCCCGACCCGTCGAACAGCCGACAAACAGATGAAGTCCGGCAAATCCGACCGTGTACGCACCTGCTTGCTTCAAGAAGTGGCGACGGTCTTGCATGAACGATAGAGCACTGGTGCACTGTCAGTCAGACTTGGAAAAGGGGATTGTGTACCGCGTGTGTCGAAGCGTGAGGACGTGAGGCGTGAAAACGGGACTGGAGCCTACGCTTCACTCTTCACTCATCACGTTTCACGGATCGTGAGGAAATGGAAAGATCGGACATCGGAAGAACGAAGCCCGACACCGCACCAAATGGGGAGCCAGTTCAGGCCGTCTCCTGCGATTCGGCCACTCGCCCGGCCCCTTCCAGCTTGTACCCGATGCCGTAGACGCTCTGGATGGGCCAGGCGTCTTCCTCCTCCCCCTCCATCACGTCGCGCAGGGCATTTACGTGCCGGTCGATGGTGCGCGTCTCGACCTCGGTGGGCAGGTCCCACACGTCCCGGAGGATCTGCTCGCGGGTGGCCGTGCGACCGCGGCGACGAAGCAGGTACGCAAGCAGCTTGTACTCTAGGTCCGTGAGGTCCACTGGAGTTCCGTCCCGCGTCACCTCGTCGGTGTCGAGGTCAACCCGAAGTCCACCGACCTTGAAGACGCCTCCCTCCTCGATTGCTTCGGCCTCGCGACGGAGCAGCACGTCGATTCGCGCCACCAGCTCTTCAGTCTCGAAGGGCTTCGTCAAGTAGTCATCGGCCCCCACCTGGAAGCCCCGCATCTTGTGCTCGTGGTCTCCGAGGCCTGTGAGCATGAGCACCGGGGTGCGCACCCCATCGTCGCGGGCTTGCCGCAGCACCTCAAACCCACTGAGGTCCGGCAGCTTTGCGTCCAGGACGATGAGGTCGTACCCGGGCAGCCGGGTGGCTTCTCGCAGGGCAGTCTCGCCATCTTCGGCCAGCGTCACCTCGTAGCCCTCGGATTCGAGGTAGAGGAGGAGGCTCGTGCTGAGTTCGCTGTCGTCTTCGACGACGAGGAGGGACGGGCCTTCGGTGGAAGAGCCAGACATAAAAGGGTGGAGGAGATATAAATCAGTAAGGACTACCCAGAGAGGGCCTACGTTTTCGACCCTCCGATCGCTTCGCGGGGACCGTCGGTTTGTGTTATCCTTTCGCAACAAGAATCATGAAATACCCACGCGGCTCACAGCGCCTTCGTTCGCCGGGAGCCTCCTCTCTATCCCCTCGCAGGAGATCCGGGAAAGACGAGACATTCTCCGGACCATAGGTCGGCCAGAGCTGAGTGGACACCCGACCCACGTTGAGCACAGAGTCCCTCTCGTGGAGTTACCCGTGCATGACCGCGAGCGGCTTCAGCTGGGCGACCTTGCTGGCCAGCCGCGCCCCCGCCACGGTTTCCACGACGCCATCAATGTTTTCCTTGAGCCGCACTCCGCGGGCGGACGGGGAGCCGTCGCCGGAGCGTACGCGGACGCCCTCCCCTTCCAGATCCTCGTCGAGTGCAACCGGCTCGGCGTGATGATTGGCCTCGTGGCGGCTCATGGTGCGACCCGCTCCATGACACGCCGAGCCGAAGCTTTTCTGCATGCTCTCGCGCGTGGCCAGCATGACCCACGACGTTTCGCCCATGCTACCGGGCACGAGGACTGGTTGACCGAGGGCGCGGTACGGGAGCGAGATGCCCGGCGTGCCGGGCCCGAAGGCTCGCGCCGCTCCCTTTCGGTGCACGTAACATCGCATGTGCTTGCCGTCCACCTGGTGCATCTCCACCTGGCCCAGGTTGTGGGCCACGTCGTATACCGTCTTGAGGCGTTGGCCCGCCCCCTCCAGCAGGTCATCGAAGACCTCTCGGACCCGGTGCGCCAGCACCTGCCGGTTCGCGTAGGCGTAGTTGGCGGCCGCCCGCATGGCGCCCATGTAGTCCTCGGCCTCTCCCGAGTCGAGCGGCACCGACACAAGATTCGGGTCCGGCGGCGCAACGTCGTAGGAGGGCGCCACCTCCTGGAACCGATCGATGTAGTCCGCACAGATCTGGCGCCCGTAGCCCCGAGAGCCACAGTGGATTTGGGCGACGAGGGTGCCTTCCTTCAGGCCCATCGTCACGGCCGCGGCGCGGTTGAAGACCTCCTCGACGGCGTGAATCTCGATGAAGTGCTCGCCGCCCCCAAGCGTCCCGAGTTGACTGGCCCCCAGCGACCGTGCGGCCTGACTCACCTTGCTCGGGTTCGCCTCGTTGAGCCGCCCGCCCTCCTCGGCGCGCACGAGGTCGTCCTGCTGCGCCATGTCCTTGCGCAGGGCCCACTGCGCCCCGGACTGAGCCACGTGGTCAACCTCGCTCTTATTGAGAGAAATGGATCCCTCCGCGTCTGCGCCGCTCGGAATGTGGGCCGTCAGGGCATCGGCGAGGGCGTCGAAGCTGCCCTCGGCCTCCTCGACCTTGATGTCCGACCCCAGAAGCCGAACGCCGGCGTTGACATCGTGCCCAATGGCGCCCGGTGCAATGGTCCCCACCGGCCACTTCGACACGGCCACGATGCCGACCGGTGCCCCTTGCCCGCTGTAGACATCCGGCATCACGACGAGGTGCCCGACCAGGCCGGAAAGCATCGACGTGCGGATGGCCTGCTCGATCGCTTCCCGCTCGAGAATTTCGTCGATGAGTTCTCCGCTCGCGAGGATGCGCACGGGCACCCGCATCGCCTCCCGGAACGACTCGGGAACTTCCCAGGTGAAGTCGTCGATCCGCGTCAGGTCCGTGCGTTCCATACGCTAAAGACTCGCGAACGCGTGAGGGCGAGCGTCTGCCCCGACGTCGCGTCTGGTTGTTTTTGAAAACGAGTTAGGAGAATTGAACCCCCCTCGGAATTTCAGTGTTCCACCCATCGTCTCAAGCCCATGCACGTCTCCGTCGCCGACTCCACGACAATGAAGACCGTCCGGCGAGTCCTCCCTAAGAAGCTGTTTTGATTTTGAGTCGGTTCGCGAGAGCGAGCACCGATGAGCCGAAAATCGGCCCATGGGCGAGGGCTGTAGTGGAACTACCGCCCGAGACCAATTCGGATTACGCGGGCGCCTCGGCGGCCTGCGCCGCCCCCTCGGACTGGGCGCTTCCCACCTCGCGGATCCACCCGCCCCCGAGCACGTCGTCGTCCTCGTAGAGCACGAGGCTCTGGCCGGGCGTAATAGCGCGGCGGGGCTCCGAAAAAGCCACCTTTAGGGTGTCGTCGTCGGGTTGCCACGCCAGGCACCCGGCCCCATCGTCGTTGTAGCGGATGGTGCCCCAGGCGGGCCGCTCCTCCTCAATCTCCGGATACTTCACAAGGTTGATCTCGTGGGCGGTCAGCGTCTGCTCCATGAGCTCCTCCTTCGGCCCCACGGTGATTGTGTTCGTCTCGGGGTCGATGTCGGTGACGTACACGCGCTCCCCGAGCGCCAGCCCCAGGCCGCGGCGCTGCCCAATGGTGTAGAAGGGATACCCGTCGTGCTCGCCAACGACCGTTCCGTCACTGAGAACAAACGTGCCGCCGCTTACCTCCTCCTCTAGCCCGTCGACCCGGTCCCTGAGGAACCGTCCGTAGTCGTTGTCCGGGATAAAGCAGATCTCGTAGGAGTCCGGCTTGTCGGCCACGCTGAGGCCAAAGTCGGCGGCCATCTCGCGGATTTCGGGCTTCTCATACTCGCCGAGCGGAAAGATGGACCGGGCCAGGTGTTCCTGCGGAAGGCCCCAGAGCGCGTAGCTCTGGTCCTTGTTGCAGTCCTTGCCGCGGCTCAGAACGTACCGATCAATGGCCTCCTCGTAGCGGACGTTGGCGTAATGACCGGTGGCGATGTACTCGCAGTCCAGGTCGTCGGCCCGCTCCAGCAGGGCGGCCCACTTGATGTGCGTGTTGCAGAGCACGCAGGGATTGGGCGTACGGCCTGAGAGGTAATCGCTAGTGAACCGTTCGATCACCCAGTCGCCAAACTCTTCTCGGAGGTCGACGACAAAGTGAGGAAAGCCGTGCTTGGTGGCCACGACCCGCGCATCATTCATCGACTCGATGGAGCAGCACCCTACCTCTTTGCCGTCGCGGCCGCCGCTGGTGGAGTAGTCCCACGTCTTCATGGTGAGGCCCACGACATCGTATCCGCGCTCCTTGAATTCAGCAAACTGCTAAAGAAATATCTCAAGATAGGGGTATTGAACCTTCGCTTACAACAGGGGTTTCCATCACCATTTATCTGTGTGCTCCGAAGGACTGGAATTTGAAGACGTTCCACACGAGTAGTCTGTCACACGCCTCAGGTTAGAACTGGAGGTGGATCCCGAGTCCGACCTGGTCGAAGCTGGGGTGAGCCTGGGGGACAATCCGGACGCGAACATCGCGCGTTTCGTTGTATTGGCGCACCGAGAGCGGGGCTGTAGCGATGTCGTAGAGAGCACTAGCCGCCACCACGATGCCAGCCCCCGCAAGGACATTCCTCGAAATGCGACTTGCCCGAGAGGGCTCGTAGGACTCCGACGCGAGCGGAAAGAGAAACAGCGCCCACGTATTTAGGAGGGCGTCAATGGCTATGATCATCGACGCACCGACTCCCACAAGCACTGCGCCTCCCCGAATGCCCATTCCAATTCCAGCTTGTCTCCGATCATTCGCATAGTAGTGTCCGGCAGCCGGCCCCGCAATCCCCCCCATGACAAGTGCTCCCCCAACTTGAACGGCGGCCCCACGGAGGAAAACGGCCAGGCCTTGGGATTCCCAGTTGACCGCCGCGTAGGCAAGCGCGCTTCCCCCCGCCACTGGGCCTACAGTTCCCGCCAGTGAATATAGGGTACCGCGGACGAGGCTTTTACTGGATGTATCTGGTTGCTGAGCATCCGCTGGCCGTGCTAGAGTCATGAAGAGAAGCAACAGCGGAAGAAGGCGAGACATGTCGGTCGTGGTCGTGCGGTCAAAATGGACGCGTAGTACCAAATGCGAGAAGCCATTATGCACGTCTTCACGTCAGTAATAAACGAAGCAGCGACAGGAGCTGACCCTGTTTCAATGCTGATCGATCCTGCGCATGATTTCGTGGACGGGGGCTTATGTCTTCATGGTTCCTGTATATTCATACGATGTTCGCGTGTCTTCAGATAATATTTGCTTGTACGACATTCCGGGAAGACGGATGTTGAAGCTGTCGTCCGCCCCGAAATCCGTTCGTTCATTCGTGACCTATGTCCACGTCGACCTCCACGTCCCGCAGTACCGTGACGACGCCGCTAGCCCCAGCGGCCATCGGTCCCTACAGTCAGGGCATTCTCGCCGACGGTCAACTGTACGTGTCTGGCCAAATTGCTATCGACCCGGACACCGGGAGCATGATTGACGGGTCGATCGAAGCGGAAACTGAGCGCGCGCTCGATAACATCGGCGCGATTCTGAAGGCCGCGAGCATGACCTTCGAGGACGTCGTGCGCTGTGAGGTCTTCATGACCGACGTGAACGACTACGCCCAGATCAATGAGGTGTACGCGCGGTACTTCAACGAGAAGCCGCCGGCCCGGAAGGCCGTTCAGGTCGATGCGCTCCCCCGCAACGCGCGGGTCGAAATCTCCTGTGTCGCCGTCCGGTAGCCGGCACCGAAGAGGGTGCGTCTCGGCTCATACCCCCTCCACCTCGAGCCGGTAGTAGACCTTGGCCTGCACCCTCCCTCCGGAGGGGGGAATGTCGCTCGGGTCCTCCACATCGAACTGAGCGAACACGCGCTTCTGCCCGTTCTTTACGGCGCCCGTCACGGGTCTTGAGGTGTTGTCGCGGGCAGGGGTCTCGGCCTCTGGATCGTCAAACTCGACCCTTGCGATGACGGGGCCACTTGCGTCCGTCCCCAGATAGAGGTCGGCTCCCGAGAGCGTGCCCGTCGACAGCCGCTCGACCCGTACGCTATCGACCTGCGCGGACACCACATCGCTACGGCTGAATCCATTGTCGGCGAGAATGGCGTCCAGGTCGTCCGACTGGATGCTGGAGACCACCTCGGCCTGCCCCTCCGTGACGTCGTCCTCGGTGTACTCGAACCGGTGCCGGACGGTTGGCGGACTCGTGGAGTTCGCACTCAGGATGGCGGTGTTGCCCGCCGACGCGAGGTCGCAGCTGGTCAGCACGAGTCCTGCAGCGAGCAGTCCGAACGCGACCGACGTCCGGATCAAAGACGTGGCAAATGAGGTCATGGGAGACAGTCTGTTGAGCATGCAAAGCGGCGACGATCAGGGATCTTGATCTTCATGGGAGACGAGCAGAGGTGGACAGTCCTCACCGAA
>PXSX01000037.1 GCA_003022655.1 Bacteroidetes bacterium QH_1_64_81
TGGCGGCACGTCGGGCCACCTCGTGCCCAAAGGTGGCGGTCGACACCGCCTCGCCGCTGGAGGAAGCGAGATCGGCGGTGCGGAATCCAGCGTCCAGGGCCGCGTCGACCCCGTGTCGGACCGCGTCGGCGGCCTCGGGTTCGCCCAGCTCGTCGAGAAGCAGGGCGGCGCTGAGGATCGTGCCGATAGGATTGGCGACGTCCTGCCCGGCGATGTCCGGGGCACTGCCGTGGACCGGCTCGAAAAGGCCCACGTCGCCTCCCACGCTCGCAGAAGGGAGAAGACCCAGCGAGCCGGGCAGGGCGGCCGCGAGGTCCGAGAGAATGTCGCCGAACAGGTTGCCCGTAAGCACGACGTCGAACTGCTGCGGATCGCGGACGACCTGCATCGCGGCGTTGTCGACGTAGAGATGGCGGAGGTCGACGTCGGGGTAGTGCTCCTCTCCGATTCGGGTCACAACCTCCCGCCACAGCTCAGACACCTCCAGCACGTTGGCCTTGTCGACCGAAGTCACGTGTCCGTCGCGCCGCTGCGCGCGCCGGAAGGCGACGTGTGCGAT
Organism: Bacteroidetes bacterium QH_1_64_81; assembly: GCA_003022655.1. The sequence goes on from PXSX01000037.1 coordinate 560, forward strand.
TCGCTCAATTTCGTCTTCGGAATACACCATCGTGCTTATGGCGCTGTCCTCGGTGCGGCCCTCAGGCGTGCCGAAGTAGATGCCGCCGGTGAGTTCGCGGACGAACAGAATGTCGGTGCCGCCGACACGGTCGAGGCGGAGAGGGGAGGCCGAGGCCAGGGCCTCCGGCACGACGACGGGGCGCAGGTTGGCGTAGACGCAGAGCGTCTTGCGCAGGGCCAGGAGGCCGCTTTCGGGCCGCTTGTCGCCAGTCGCGTCGTCCCACGTCGGGCCGCCGACGGCGCCGAGTAGGACGGCGTCGCTCTCCCGGCAGGCCGTCCGGGTATCGCTCGGGAAGGGCGTACCGGTCTCGTCGAGCGCCGCGCCGCCCATGAGGTGCTCTTCGGCGGTCACGGCAAACCCATGCGCCGAGGCCACCGCCTCCAGCACGCGCAGCGCCTCCCGGGTCACCTCGGGACCGATGCCGTCTCCCGGCAGCCAGGCGATTGCGTACGATTCAGTGTCTGCCATCAGGGATTGCGATCTGAGAAATAGACTGCACGTATTTCGAAGGAGTACGTGTGTGCGTTTGGGAGTGTGGGGGTATGGGGCATCTTTCTTCTCACCCAAACGTCCACACACCCATACGCCCAGACGCGGAATCAGGCGGAGTCCGTCGCCGATGCTGCTTCCGGAGTAGCCGCTTCGCCATTCTCCGAAGCCTCGCCGTCCTCCATCCACGGCATCATGCCGCGCAGCTTTTGGCCCACATGTTCGATCGGGTGCTCTTCGAGGACCTCGCGCTCCTCTGTGAGGCGCGGGGCGCCCTTCTCGTACTCCGCGATCCACTCGTCGGCAAATTCGCCAGACTGCACTTCGTCGAGGATGTCCCTCATCTCCTCGCGGACCGTCTCGTCGATAACGCGGGGGCCACGGGTGTGGTTGCCGTACTCGGCCGTGTCGCTGACCGACTCATTCATGAATTCGAGCCCGCCCTCGTAGTAGAGATCCACAATCAGCACGGCCTGCTCGCCAAAGAGGTCGGTTTCGGTTTCGTCTTTGAACGTCGTCTCGATGACGCCCGCGTGCGTACCCCCGATGGCGTCGGCGTAGCTCAGAGCAAGGTCCATGCCGCTACCGGACGGATCCTGGGCGACTGCCGCGAGGCACGGCACCCCGCTGCCGTCTGCGTAGGTGCGGCGGACGAGGTGGCCGGGCGACTTGGGCGCGACCATGAACACGTCCACGTCTGCGGGCGGCTCGATGCGGTCGTAGTGAATGTTGAAGCCGTGGCCGAAGCCGAGGGCCGTGCCGGGCGTCATGTGCTCCTCGACCTTCGCCTCGTACACATCCTTCTGGTGCTGGTCGGGGATGAGGAGCATCACTACGTCGCCCCAGGCGGCGGCCTCGTCGACGGTCATGACCGTGAGGCCCTGCTGCTCGGCCTTCGGGCGGGA
>PXSX01000038.1 GCA_003022655.1 Bacteroidetes bacterium QH_1_64_81
GTTCGCGAGAGCGAGCACCGATGAGCCGAAAATCGGCCCATGGGCGAGGGCTGTAGTGGAACTACCGCCCGAGACCGGGGGCGATTTGCAGGCCATCGCCGCCGCTCGCAGCCCCGAAGGCACGAATTAAAACAGCTTCTCAGACATAGCTTCACTCTCACTCGGCAGTCCACGGCGTGGCCGTCGGCGCACGTGGCCTCCAGGAACCTCGGCGTCGGCGGGCACCGCTCAGTCCGCACGGTCACGGCGATCCCATCGCGTCTTGACCGACGTGATGGCCTGATCGAGGGCCCATGATTCGTAGAAGGCTCTGCGCTCATCCGGCTCCACGACCGAAACAACAGCGTGCTCTGCGGTGCCCGATCGAGGCGATCCTGAACCGGATCAGAGAGGATGGCATCAGGATTTTCGAGGGACTCGTCGCGGCGACGGGCTCCCCATCTGGCACCGTGAAGGCTACCTCATAGCTGGCGCATCCCATGCAAAGCTCGCTCTGGTACGGCTACGCCCGCGTCACTCGTCGGTGGACGGACCCCCGTGGCGCTGAAACCACTCCAGCACATGAGCAACCTTCGCGGCGAGATGACTGGGTCGGGCGGCGATGCTGTGGGAGGCGGCCGGCACGCGCACCAGGGCGGTTTCCACCTCTCGTAGTTGTAGGGCCTGATAGAACTGCTCCGACTCCGACATTGGCGTCCGGTAGTCGTCCGCGCCGGTCATCAGCATGGTCGGCGTCGTCACGTTGTCGACGTGCGACAGGGGGGAACGGTCCATGTAATGGTCGCGGCGATTCCAGGGCATACCGGGGAACCAGTACTTCGCGCCGTACGGATACATGTCGGCGGTAAGGACCCAGCTGTACCAGTTGATGACCGGCTTGGCGGCCACAGCGGCGCGGAAGCGATCGGTGTGGCCCACGATCCAGGAGGTTAGCACACCGCCCCCGCTGCCCCCGGTCACGTACAACCGGTCTTCGTCGACGTAGCCTCGCTCCAGAACGGCGTCGACCCCGGACATCAGGTCGTCGAAGTCATTGCCCGGGTAGTCGTGGTGGATCGCGTTGCCGAATTCCTGCCCGTAGCTGGTGGAGCCCCGCGGGTTGGTGTAGAGCACCACGTAGCCCGCGGCGGCGTAGAGCTGCACTTCCGCCGCGAAGTAGGGGCCGTACGAGGCAAAGGGCCCGCCGTGAATCTCCAGCATGAGAGGGTACTCCTTCGAGGAGTCGAAGCCTGGCGGGGTCACAATCCATCCTTCGATCGTTTTGCCATCGTAGGACGACTCGTAGGTAAACTCTTCGACGCTTCCCATCTCGATCTGGTCGAAGAGGTCGTCGTTGAGCGACGTGAGCACGCGCGAGCTCTGGCCGGCCCGGGAGACGGCCACGTCAGCGGGGCGCCGGGGCGTGGCGTGGGTATAGGCCACCCGCCTGTTGGCCGCGAGGCTGAACGAGCCGCTGGTGTACGGGCGTCCAATGGAGGTGCCGCCTACGTTTTCGGCCACGACCTGCCGATCGCCGTCAAGCGTGATGCGGCCGATCTTGGTCGAGCCCTCGCGTTGGTGCCGTCGCGGTCCATCACGTAGAGCTTCGTGACCTGATAGCCCTGCTCTCGGTCGTCGAAGCCGGTGTAGGCGATGGTGGAGCCGTCCGACGACACCGCCACGTCGCCGTCGGGGCCGTCTCGATTGGTGAGCGCCGTCACCGACCCACTCGATCTGTCCACGGCGTAGACCTCGGTGTTGAGCGGATCGAGGCGCCAGTCCTCGTGCCGATTGGCGCCGATGAGGAGCGTCTCGCCGTCGGGCGTCCAGGTGGGCGTGCCGCCGTGGTTGTATGAGTCCGTCGTGATTTGTCGCGGCGTACCGCCCGAGGCCGGCACCGTAAAGATCTGCGTGTAGCCCTTCTCCTCGTAGCCGCCGCCGTCGGAGCGGTAGTAGGTCTGGTCGATGTAGTCGGGCCGCTCGGCCCAATCCGCACCGTCCGGCGGACTCGGCAACTGG
>PXSX01000039.1 GCA_003022655.1 Bacteroidetes bacterium QH_1_64_81
GCCTACTCCTACGAGACGGGCAACAAGATGCGGCAGCAGAGCGACGACGAGATCGTGGACGGGATCCTGGACTTCCCCGAGGGCACGCGCCTGCAGATCCTGGCACCGGTGGTGCGGGGGCGCAAGGGGCACTACCGCGAGCTCTTTGAGCAGACCTCGGCGCAGGGCTTCGAACGGTTCCGGGTGGACGGCGAGATGCGGACCTACGAGGAGGGGATGAAGCTGGAGCGCTACGAGACGCACGACGTGGAGGTGGTCATCGACCGCCTCGCGATCAAGGACGGCATTCGCTCCCGCGTGAGCCGGTCCGTGGAGACGGCGCTGGAGATGGGCGGCGGCACGCTCATCGCAGATATCGTAGACGCCCCTGATGACGGAGCGACGAACGGCTGTTCGTCGGACGGAGAGGAGATCGTTGACGAAGGCGATCACCTCTTCAGCCGCGACCTCGTGGACCCCGAAACGGGCCTCTCCTACGAGGAGCCCTCGCCCAACATGTTCTCATTTAACACTCCGTACGGTGCGTGCCCGGAGGTGTGAGGGGCTGGGCACGGCGAAGAAGATCGACCCGAGCCTCGTCGTTCCGCACCCGCAGAAGACGATTAACGAAGGCGCACTGGCGCCGCTCGGCGAGCCCCGCGACATCTGGATCTTTAACCAGCTCGAGGCGGTCGCGGAGGCGTACGGCTTCGATTTCGACACGCCGATTGAGGAGCTGTCCGACGAGCAACTCGACGTGATTCTGGAGGGGGCGGGCGACGAGCAGTTCGAGATCCACTACGGCTACAAGGGACGCGAGGTGCAGTACAAGCACCGCTTCGGGGGACTCTACGAGCACATCTGGCACACCTACGAGGAGACCAGCTCGTCGAAGAAGCGGCGGCGAGCCGAATCGTTCATGCGCGAGATGGACTGCCCCAAATGCGGCGGCGGGCGCCTCAAGCAGGAGAGCCTCCACTACCGCATCGGCGACCAATCGATTGGCGACCTCGCGCGGATGGACCTCACGCAGCTGCGCGACTTTGTGGAGGATGTGCCGTTCGACACCGAACGGCAGGCACGCATCGGCGGACCGATCGTGAAGGAGGTGCGCGAGCGGCTCAACTTTCTCATCGGCGTGGGCGTGGGCTACCTCACGCTCGACCGCCCGGCCCGCACCCTTAGCGGCGGGGAGAGCCAGCGCATCCGCCTCGCCACGCAGGTGGGCACGCAGCTCACCGGCGTCCTCTACGTGCTCGACGAGCCGACCATCGGCCTCCACCCGCACGACAACGATCGTCTCATCCGCTCGCTGGAGTCGCTGCGCGACCTCGGCAACTCCGTGATCGTCGTGGAGCACGACCGCGACATGATCGAGGCTGCCGACCACGTGGTGGACCTCGGCCCCGGCGCCGGCACGCATGGGGGACACGTCATCACCACCGGCCCGCCTTCCGTCCTGACGGTGGACCCCGTAGAGCAGACGAATGGGGAGGTGACCGATGACACGACCGAATACGGAATCGAGGACAATGGCGTCGCCCGCGAGCAGGTGGCCGAGCGGGCCGCGGCGTACGACAGCGACCACTACGATTTTCGGAGCCTCACCGCTGCCTACCTGCAGGGCGAGCGCGTCATCCCATTACCCGAGGAGCAGCGCGAGGGTGCCGGCGAGTCCCTCGTCCTGGAGGGTGCCACGGGCCACAACCTCAGGGGCCAGCCCGTCGAGATTCCGCTCGGCACGTTCATCTGCGTGACCGGCGTCAGCGGCTCCGGCAAGTCCACGCTCGTCAACCAGACGCTCTTTCCCATCCTCCACCGGCACCACCACAACGCCAAGACGGTGCCGCTGCCCTACGATGACATCGAGGGAATCGACAACATCGACAAGGTCATCGAGATCGACCAGCAGCCCATCGGCCGCACCCCGCGCTCCAACGCGGCCACCTACACGAAGCTGATGGACTCCCTCCGGAACCTCTTCGCGAAGCTGCCGGAGGCCGA
>PXSX01000040.1 GCA_003022655.1 Bacteroidetes bacterium QH_1_64_81
CGTCTGCTGGACGAGGGCGACGAGAGCGTGAGCCAGGCCGACCTCTTCCAGACGCGCCTGACGGAGGAGGAGACCAAGCGCCGCATCGTGGAGATCGACCAAAACCGGGCGACGGCCCGCTCGGCCCTGCGGCGCCAGCTCTTTCTCCCGGACGAGACGACGGTCGTGCCGGCTGCCGGCGAACTCCAACCGCTCCCGTTTTCCGTGCACCCGGACTCGCTCGACTACTACATCAAGCGGGGGCTGCAAAATCGACCGGAGGTCGGACAGGCCGAAGCCGGAGTGAAGGCCCGCGAGGCCCTCGTGGACGTGGCGCAGTCCGACTACTACCCCAAGATCGGCGTGCAGGCCAGCCTGTCGCAGAGCGTCACGCTCCCGGAGCGGCCCAATCCCGACAATGCCTTCGTGGGCGACTCCTTCATGGGCACCGGCACGCGCACCGGCATCGGCATCCAGCAAAACCTCAACTTTGGACAGACGGAGGCCCGCGTCGATCAAGCTAAAGCCGAGCTGGAGGAGGTGAAGCACCAGCAAACCGCGGCGCGGCAGCTCGTGCGCTTCGAGGTGGAGGAGGCGTATCGGTCCCTCATCACCGCCAAGGCGAACGTTGAGTCCCGCGACCGGTCGACCACCATCGCCGGCAAGTGGCTCCGGACCGAGCAGGTCAACTTCGATCTCGACCTAGGGGACACGGAGGACCTCGTGAAGGCCGTGCGGGCGGACCTAGAGGCCCGCGCCCGGTACCTCGAAGCGGTGAAACAGTACAACGTCGCGGTGTTGAAACTTCTGCAAGCCACCGGCACGCTCGCCGACCGGGCCCGAACCGGTACGCTTCTTGAGACGACTCGGTAGTGCGTATTGCGTCGTGCGTATTGTGTGGCTCGTGATGCGGGCCCCGGAAGATCCGCCGTATCCCCACTCTGGGGAATGTTGAGAGCGCCACAGCGGCCGAGATCCGGCAAATGCTGGAGAAGCGGGACCAGCAAATCAAGTCCATCCTCAGCGGAACCGACGATTACACCGCCGAGCAGCGCGCACAGTTGAAGGAACTGATCAACGGCGTCATTGACTTTCGGGTCATGGGCCAGCGTGCTCTCGGGCCGCACTGGGAGGATCTGAGCGCAGAGCAGCGGGACGAGTTCGTCTCGGTCTTCCACGACGTGGTGCGGGCGCAGTCGATGAGCGATCTCGGGGTGTACAACTCAAAGGTCACCTACGACCAGATTGAGATACACGACGACAGTGCCTTCGTACGTACTCAGACGAGGTACGAAGGACGCGCCACCCCTGTAGAATACGTGCTGAAGCGCCGCGAGGGCGAGTGGCGGGCGGAGGACATCATCATAGACGGGGTAAGCACGGCGGAGGGGTACGCCCGCTCCTTCCAGACCGTCGTCCGCCAGCATGGCTTCGACCGGTTGATGAAGAGCCTTCGGAGCAAGCGAGAGGAGGTCAGGGGTACGCCCGCTCCTTCCAGACCGTCGTCCGCCAGCATGGCTTCGACCGGTTGATGAAGAGCCTTCGGAGCAAGCGAGAGGAGGTCATGGCGAAGAACGAGGCTGGTAGCTGACTCTGGACGGCAAATTCAGGCTGTGAGTTGATGATCGCGGACCGCCGTAGACAGACAGCCGCGCATCCGAAGTCTGCGGTCCGCCGTCTGCCCTCTCCCTCATGCCCCCTCGTCGGGAAGGGACAGGGCGTCTAGCTCCTCGCGGTCGTCGACGGTTGCGGCGTCGAGGGCCGAGGTCCCGACGTAGGTCAGAAAGTTGAGGACGCGGTCGAGGAGTGTCTGGGCCAGGAGCATGCTTCCCAGGGCGGCCTCCGGAATCTGAAGGGCGCCCGCGAGCTCTAGCCCCGCCCCCATGAAAACGAGGTTCCGGGTCGGCACGAACGGGATTCGGTTCACGACGATGTGCAGGGCCAGCAGCGTAATCCAGCTCCCCACGGACACTTCGGAGATCACCACGGCCCACTGCGTAACCTGCAGGCCCGTGTTGATCAGAAAACGCATCAGGTGCGCCCCCCCAATCCACAGGAGGAGCGAGGAGGAGAGGGAAAAAATTGCGCGGCGAAACGTGACGCCCACGGCAACGATGCAGATCAGGACGGCAATGCCCGCCGCTACCGTCGAGGTTTCATCGGGGAAATACCGGGCGAGCAGCTTGATTTGCCCGGAGAGAAAAAAGCCCGCCAGCAGCAGAAAGGCAACGGTGGTGGACGCGACCGAGGAAATGATGGTGTTGTCCTTGATCGTTTCGAACGCCTCCCGGTACCCGAGGTTGGTGTTGCGCTGGGCCCAGAGGGAGAAGTACGCTTCCCCCGAGTAGCCGAGCACGTCGTTGTTGAGCACGCGCTTGCGGAGCAGGACCGGGAGCAGGCCCCGGGCGGTGGCGTTCCAGGCCTTCCCATAGATTGCCACCTCCGCAATGGGGAGGTTGACGTACATCAGGAGAAGCAGGATGTAGAACCAGGGTGTCGTGGGGAGAGCCCTCCATACCCGCCCCCATCCAATGTCGGTAAACTGGTACGCGAGGTACGCGATGATGCCGGCCATGAAGAGCCAGCGAGCGCCGGTGAGGATGCGCTGTCCCTCCTTGCTGTCCTGAAACCGCGTCCACCAGTTCCGGGCGGCGTCGAAACGGTCGGAAAGCCACGTCTGCATAGCGGAAGGGGCAGAGCTACGAAAGACTGTAGCCGAGATCGCGCATCAGGCCCGCAATCTGCGCCTGCTCAATGCCCTCGCGGAAGCGATGTTCGGCGGTCGGGACGTCCGTCCAGCGCCGGAGCCGGTCGGCGTCAATGGTGCGCTGTGCGTACTCGCGGGCCGAATCGGGAAGCGGGCGATTCTGGAGGGCATAGATCGACCGGAGGGGGTCGCAGGGGGCATCGCAGACATCCTCGTACCGGAGCCGCAGAGACCGCGGGCCGAACGCAGACTGAGCGTGGTGCTTGCACACCTCGACCTGCGCCCCCCACAGGGCC
>PXSX01000041.1 GCA_003022655.1 Bacteroidetes bacterium QH_1_64_81
AAGCTCATCAAGCAGGGCGACGCCTACGTCGACAGCCTCGACGAGGAGGAGATTCGGGAGTATCGCGGCACGGTGGAGGAGCCGGGCACGCCGTCGCCCTACCGTGATCGCTCCGTGGAGGAAAACCTGGAGCTTTTCCGCAAGATGAAGGAAGGAGCCTTTGAGGACGGCGAGCACGTGCTGCGGGCGAAGATCGACATGAGCTCGCCGCACATGATCATGCGGGATCCCCTCCTCTTTCGCATCAAGCACGCCCACCACTACCGGCAGGGGGACGACTGGTGCATCTATCCGATGTACGACTACGCCCACCCGCTGGAAGACGCGATTGAGGACATCACCCACTCCCTCTGCACGCTGGAGTTCGACAACAACCGCCGCGTGTACGACTGGGTGACGGAACACTGTCTCGACGAGGAGGAGATTCCCTTCCGCCCCCGACAGTACGAGTTCAACCGCCTCAACCTCGGCTACACGGTGATGAGCAAAACCAAGCTGGGGCACCTGATCGAAGAGGGGCTGGTGGGCGGGTGGGACGACCCGCGCCTCCCGACCCTCGCAGGCCTGCGCCGCCGGGGCGTGCCGCCCAGCGCGATCCGGTCGTTCTGCCGCGAGGTGGGCGTCACCCGGTCGCAGAGCCGCGTACAGATCGATCACTTCGAGCACGCCCTCCGCGACGACCTGAACCCGAAGGCCCCGCGGGTGATGGCCGTGCTCGATCCGCTGAAAGTGATCATCACGAACTGGGACGAGGGCGAGGTCGACTGGATCAACGCGAACCACTGGCCCCGCGACATCGACAAGGACGAGACGCGCCCCGTTCCCTTCACCCGCGAGCTCTACATCGAGCGCGACGACTTCCGCGAGGACCCGCCGGACGACTTCATTCGGCTCGCCCCAGGCCGCGAGGTGCGCCTGCGGCACGCCTACTTCTTTACCTGCGAGGAAGTGATCCGGGACGAGGACGGCACCGTCACAGAGCTGCGCGGCACCGTCGACCCCGAGACGCGCGGGGCCACCGCCCCGGATGGCCGCTCCCCGGAGGGCACGCTGCACTGGGTGTCGGCCACCCACGGCGTTCCCTTCGAGGCACGCCTCTACGACCGCCTTTTCGAGGTCCCCGCCCCCGATGCCCGCGAGGAGCACTTCACTGGGTTCATCAACCCGGACTCCCTGAACGTGCAGCGGGGCGTCCTGGAGCCCGCCGTGCGCGACCTGGCGGCCGACCAGCGGGTGCAGTTTGAGCGGCAGGGCTACTTCTGGCCGGACCCCGACGACTCGACGCCCGACGCCCTCGTCTACAACCAGATCGTCCCCCTCCGCGACACCTGGGGAGACGAGGACCGGCTCACGCAGGCCGAACTGGAACAGCGGCGGCGCGAGAAGGAGGAGCGCAAAGAGCGCCAGCGAGAGCGCTCCCTCAAGGGCAAGACCGATCCGGTGAAGAACCTGGATGACGCCCAGCAGAATCGGTTCGAGCGATACCACGAGGCGCTCGGCCTCTCTCGCAACGATGCCGCCACCATCGCCGGGAATGAGCTTCTCGGCGCATTGAAGGACCGGACTGTGGCGGATCTGCCATTCGGCCCCGAGGTATTCGCGAGCCTAGTGCGCCTCGTGGACACGGATGTCATCTCCACCCGCGGGGCCGATGAGGTCTTCACCGAACTGGTCGAGAACGGCGGATCTCCGGAGGCCATCGTGGATGAGCGCGACCTCCGCCAGGTCGACGACACCGAGGCCCTCCGCCCCACCGTCCGAGCCGTCCTTGACGACCATCCCGATGAGGTGGCCCGCTATCGGGACGGCAAGAAGAGCCTTGTCGGCTTCTTCATGGGGCAGGTGATGGACGCGACAAACGGCGCCGCCAATCCCGAGCTCGCCCGCGAACTCCTGCAGGACGAACTCGACGCGTAGCGCGGAGCGGTATGCGTGTGGATGTACGGAAGGATGGACGTTTTTTCTTCCACCCCTCCGACCGTCCATCCATCCACACCTACCCAAGCGTCTCCGCGGCGCGGTGCATCCGGCGGATGCAGGCCTCCTTCCCCACCGCCGCCAGGAGACCGAACACACCCGGGCCGTAGGAGCGACCACTCACGGCGAGGCGGGCCGGATGGATGACGGCGCCCGCGCCCACATTCTCCTCATCGGCCAGGGTGCGGAGCTTTGTCTCCACCGCGTCCGTGTCGAACGTATCGATGTCTTCCAACCGATCCGCGTAGGCGAGAAGCAGATCGGCGGACTCGTCTGTCCACCGCTTCTCGACTCCCGCCTCCTCGTACCCCTTGGGGTCTTCGAAGAAGTAGCGATTGTCCGTCACCACCTCCGGCACCACCTGAATGCGGTCCTGCACCAGCTCGCAGATCGTGTGCAGGCGCTCATCACTCACTTCGTAGCCCTCATCTTCCACGTAAGGCCGGGCCTTCTCGGCGAGCTCC
>PXSX01000042.1 GCA_003022655.1 Bacteroidetes bacterium QH_1_64_81
TCGATGGCGTCGGCGGCCCGCTCGTGGGAGCGCAGGGCGAAGCGGTCCTGGTCTTCGCGGCTCACCTCGTACTCCTCCGCCACGTTTTCGGCCGTGATGCCCATCGAGACGTACGTGCCGATGTCCTCCTCGGTGAGCTCGGGGTCGGGCTGGAAGAAGAAGCCGCTCATCGGCACCTGACTCATCGACTCGGCCCCACCCGCCACGATGGTGTCGGCGGTGCCGGTGACGATGCGCTGCGTGGCCTGCGCGATCGTCTGCAGTCCCGACGAGCAGAAGCGGTTGACGGTGGCGCCCGGCACGTGGTCGGGCAGCCCCGCCTTCTGAGCCACGAGGCGCCCCAGGTTCATCCCTTGCGGCCCTTCCGGAAACGCGCAGCCGATGAGCACGTCGTCGACCATCTCGGGCTCCAGTCCATCAACCCGGTCCATCGCCCCCGTCACGGCCTCAGCGCCGAGGTCTTCGGGACGATAGTTCTTAAGTGTGCCCTTCTCGGCCTTGCCGACGGGCGTGCGAACACTGCTGACGATGTAGGCGTCGTTTTGAACTTGCATGGGTTCAGGGTGACGATTTGGAAAACCTATTTGGCGGACGATCGATGCTAGTCAAGGGGGAACTAAACCGCGTCGCTGCAGGCGGCTTCGAAGAAGGTGCGTTCAGCATCTTCTTTGGTCGGTCCTTGGCGACACGGACACTCGGTGTACGCTCACTCGGATCCCCCTGTTCACCTGTGATTATTGCCAGGGACGCCTCGCCGCAGTGGCCTAGGAGGCCGTCGTGGATCGAAGAAGTGAACTGGCGATACACCACACGTCCCACTGAGCGGAGCACAGGTCCCATGGGGCCGCCCGTACGCTGACGTTCGCACCGCTCCCCTGATCCCTTGGCCGGTCTCTACGTTCAGGTTCCGTTCCGGCAAGAACCCCGCTCCTCCGACGGAGCGTCGACCGCCGCCCCCGGCTCAGCCGACGAATCGGCATTCGTCGAGGCCCTTTCTCGGGAGGCTGACCGGTACGCGCAGCATCCGCTCACCGAGGCCCCCATCTCGACGCTCTACGTCGGAAGCAATCGGCCCTCCGCCCTTTCTCCGACACTCCTTGATGCCATTACCGGCGCTCTCCGACCCGTCGTTGACGCCTCTGCGATCCCGGAGGCCACCGTCGAACTCAACCCTGACAATATCTCCCTTTCGTGCGTGAATGGCCTTCGGCAACTCGGCCTCACGCGAGTAAGCGTTGAGGCTCTCTCGCTCGTGCCCGACGACCTACGGGCCGTCGGGGCCGCCCCCTCCATCGGCGATCTTCCCCGGACCCTCCGACGTGCTTGCCGAGCCGGGTTCGAAACGGTGTCCATCGACCTGTCCTTCGGCGGGGCCGAGCATTCGCTTTCGCACTGGAAGGCCAGCCTGCACCGGGCGGTCGAGCTACGGGTGCCTCATATCGCCCTTCACGAGCGGGACCCGTCGAAGGTCCTTGAAGCGGACCAGAAGGAACGAGCCCGACGCCTCGGGTTCGCCATGCGCTTCCTCCG
>PXSX01000043.1 GCA_003022655.1 Bacteroidetes bacterium QH_1_64_81
CAGCGGTGGCAGCAGCACGGCGAAAAGATTGGTCCACCAGAACGAGGCGGGTGGGAGATACGGCGCCGCGTAGCCGATGCAGAAGGCTCCGATCAGAAGTCCTACCACTCCCCACCCCAGGGTCCCGAGAATGCGTCGGAAAACAGTCACGACCGTCCCTGCTGCGAAATGCCGAGAGCACGATTCCGAAGTCTTCTCGGAACGGCCTCCAAACGGGATCGGGCCTGGCCGGATCGGTGATTTTTGCGTGCAGGCCCCACCCGGAGATGACTTCGAGTCGGCCGCTCGTCTCCACGCCGCCGGATCATGCGATTTCGAGAATTGGCGCTTCGGGGCCTGCCGACACGGGAGCAGACGCACTTCGCTGTTCGGCGGCCGCCTCAATCTCCCGGACAAACCGACGACGCGAGCGGCGAACCCACTCTCGGAAGCGTGCTCCGTTCCCCGAACCGCGCGGCAGGGCGTCTTGCAAGCGGTCGATGTCGAACTGAGTGCTGCGGATGCCGGCCCCGGCCCGCACCGCGTCGACCGCGTTGCAGAGCTGCTCGTAGTGGCCCTCCACCGGCACGACCTGCACGGGCCTGCCCAGGTACATCGCCTCCGCAATCGACTCGAAGCCGGCGGTAGAGATGACGCCCCGGCACCGGGCCATGAGAGCCAGAAATTTCTCGTCGTCGAGCTGGTGGAACGTGAGGGTGTCGTCGTACGGCTCGACGGACGCCGCGCTCGGGCGGTCCCAGAAGCAATGGAGCTCCACGCTTGGGTGCCGCTCGTGCCACCGGATCACCTCGTCGGCGTAGCCGCTGTTCAGGATGTAGACGAGAACGAAGGGCTCGCGCCGCTCCTGCGGCTGCCGAAACACATCGGCCCGGAGAAGGGGCGGCAGGACCGCCAGGTCGTCCTGCGGGCGATTGGAGGCCGGATAGAGCGAGAGGGCCAGGCGTCGCGTGGCCCCCCAGGCGGTGAGCTGGGCAAAGGTGCGTGCCATCCATCGCTGCACTGGCCGCCCGGGCGGAAACCGGTACACGGGATGCAAAAACATGTACTGGTGCGCCACCGCCACAATCGGGACGGACGTGCCGTGGGTCATGGCGTACAGCCCCACCAGTGGCTCAAAAAAATTCACCACCACGTCTGGATCGTAGCGGTCGATGGCGTCGTCGAGGACGCCCAAACTGCGCCAAAAGGTCGGCGTGCGTGCTCCCTCTCGCATAAGCGTGGCCCAGGGCTGCACCGTCCGGTCGGCTCCGTCCGACACGAAGCTCGGGCTCTGGACGTGCGTGATCGGCCCCTCGAATGCTGCCTCGAAAAAGTACGGCACCGCCTGTCCCCGACTCTTGCCCACCACCACGCCCTCGACCCAATGGCCCGCGTCGCGGAGCAGGTGCCGCAGAGCCATCGCCTGGGTAAGGTGGCCGCGGCCTTCCCCCTGAACGACAAAGAGGCAACGGAGCGCCATTTGGGGACCGGCCTGTGGTTTCGACGGGGATATCCGACTACCACATGCACACGAGAGTGGAAGCTCCGTTCCCGTCTCGGCGATTGAGGTTTCGCGGATGATACGAGGCCACACATAAAAAATACCGGGCGCCCCTGACGATGGGGACGCCCGGCGGAAAAATAGGACCCGGTCCAGACATGATCTGAGCCGGTGGGACGTACAGGAGGCGTTACTGCACCTCCCCTTCCTGGCTCAGGAGGGTCCAGCCGTCGAGCCACAGGCCGCCGTTCGGGGAGAAGGCCCCCTTGTAATCTACATCTTCGAGGTCGCCATTGACTCCAGCGTCGTAGCTGCTGCCTTCAAAGTAGTCCTCACCGAAGGCCTCCGCGGGCGACAGCTCCGTGTTGAGGGCCGGTCCCGTCGGACGGGGGTCGACGAAGTCAATTGCGTCTCCATTGCGGGCGATGTCTTCAACCGGAGACTCCGAGGCCAGGATGTTGCCCTCATTTTCGAGGTAGGTCTCCAGATCCTGCTCAAACTCCGGGGTACCAGTGTCGCCCGTAAGCTGGATGACGTTCTCCGCGAAGCCGGCCTCGGCATCGTAGTCCGGTCCCACGTTGTACCAGATGTTGTTTTCGTGGCGCAACACGCGGCCTTCCTCGGTGTCCTCGCGCCACCGGTCGCTGGCGTCGCCGCCCTCGACCTGCTCGATCTCCAGGCCGGAGCCGGTGGTGCGGCCGTCCATGAAGATGGAGTTGTAGTACGAGGTCGCGTTGTTGTCCCGCTGGATGATCATCGGCTCGCCCTGGTCGCCGCTCACGTCCGCGTCCGGGCCGACGCCGATGTACGTGGCGTTCGCCACCTTGGTCGTGGCGAAGGGTTCCCCGGTCTCCGGCTCTGTGCCGCCGTCGTGCTCCCCGATGCGTCCGGCCTCGTCGGTCGCCTGCACGGCCAGCCAGAACTGATTGCTGCCGCGCCAGCCTTCGTCGATGTCGTAGCTATCGTCCGAGACGAAGGCCGCGATCAGGTACTTCGTGTTCACCGTGCCGCCGAACCACTCGAAGCCGTCGTCGTCGCTGGCGTACGATTCGACGTATTCGATGGTCGAGCCGTTGCCGACCCCCCCGAGCGTGAGGCCCTGAATCTCGGAGCCGCCCTGGAGCGTCGTTCCGGTGTGGCGAATGGACACGAAACGGAACGTGCCAATGTCGTGGCTGTCGTTAAAGTCGCCGTTTTCGGCACCATAGTCGTTGCGGTCGCCGCCGATGTCTTCGGGCACGCCCTCAATGGCGGTCGTCGTCGGTTCCGAGTTGATCGTGGCGTCGCCGAGCATAATGACGCCGCCCCACTCGCCGCGAATGTCGCGCCCGAGGCCACTGCCGTCGTCGGCTTCAGCGGTGAAGATGATCGGATCGGCCTGCGACGGATCGTCACTCCCTGGGTTGCCGTCGGCAACGATCTGCCCGCCCCGTGCAATAATGAGGGCCGACGCGTTTTCTCCGTCTCCGGGTAGGCCCTGCACGAGCGTGCCGGGATCAATGGTCAGCTCTTCCCCATCGTTCACGAAGACGAAGCCGTCGAGCTGGTACACGAAGTCGTTCGACCAGGTGATCTCCGAGACTTCATTGCCGTCGGCATCAACGTAGCCGATGCCGAGCTCCTGGTCCTCCGAATTCTCTCCGCCGCTGTTGTCGCTGACGCGGATAACCTGCTTTCCGTCTACCTCCGTGTCGGTCGTGTCGTAGTGGGCCACGGAAAAGGTCTCGCCATCGTCAGGTGGCGGATCCTCCATTCCACTGTCGTTGGAGTCGCATCCCGCAATAATCATCGCGGGGAGAAGGGCGAGAAGAGTTCCCCACCGAAGAAAAGTGTCTGCGATCGTTGTCGTACGTGTTGAATCCATCGTGCAGGTGTGCTTTGAAGAAAGAGTGCGCGGTGCAGGCCGAGAGCGAGTTTTTGATTCCATAACACGCTCTCTGAAACCACCGAAGGGGTGAGCCGGCGTTGGCTCACCCCTTCAGGCAGGTGTTTCTGGAACGTGTCAGAATGTGTGGATTCCCGCGGCGAGGAGCTGCGGGAGGGCTAGTAGCTGTAGGAGAGTCCCACCGAGACCGTCCGACCCAGTGGGCGACGGTCATTGACGAATTCGCTGCCCCGAAACGTCTGGGAGACGACCTCGTCGGCGTTGAGCGCGTTTTTGACGGATATCTTTGCCTCCACGCCCCGCGTCAGACGCTGAGACGCCATCACGTCCAGCGAACTCCGCCCCTGTTCAAAGATGTCGATGCCGTTGCGGGCAACCGTCTGCAGGCGGTCGCCGAAGCGGTTGAAAAGCACGTTGACACTCGTCCCTGCGCCTGGATTCTCGTAGCCCACGTTCAGATTTACGATGTACGGAGATTGCCCCTGCAGTGGACGCGTCTCGCTCGGATTGTCCCGATAGGCCCGGATGGCCTCCAGCACCTCCTCGGTGCGCGTCACTTCCGAATGGGTGAGCGTGAGATTTCCTCCCACCTGAACGTGCTGAAGCCACTCAGCGACGGTCCCGAGTCGCTTCCGGGCTTCCAGCTCCGCGCCGTACACGAGAGCGCTCTCTCGGTTCGTGAAGGTCGTTTTCTCGTTGGCGGCGTCCGATCCCGCATCGATGGTGCGTTCGATCGGGTCTTGAAAGTCCTTGTAGAACACGCTGGCCGAAAGCACCTCGCCCCCCCTCAGGAACCACTCCCAGCGGAGGTCGACGTTGTCGACGAGGGTACGGTTCAGATCCGGTGATCCTCGCTCAATGTAGTCCCCGACGAAGTTGAAGGTCTCGGCGGGCGAGACCTCGCGGAAGGACGGGAGGGCGAGGGTGCGTCCGTAGGCGACCCGCAGGTTCATGTTGTTCCGCAGGGACCAGATCAGGTTGGCCGAGGGGAGCACATCCATGGTTTCAAACGAGCCTTGCAGGCGATCAGAGGGCTCGTCGTGCTGGGTCGTCATAAACAGGTCGGAGTATTCGAGCCGGGCACCGCCTACGAACTTGAGGGCGGGCACGCCGGGGACGGGAAGCTCGGCCATGAGAAAGCCCGCGGCCCGGTCCAGGTCCGCGTCGTAGTTGTTTCGGGGCTGCGACCGGTCCAGGACGTAGGTGCCAAAGCGGTCCGCTCCGTCGCGCAGGCCTGCAAGGTCGTTGACGTACATATCGGGATTGCCTCCGGCGTCGTTTATGCTGTTCTGGTCGGAGAAATGCTCGAACCGGCGTTCTCGAAATTCTCGGGACCGGACCTGATAATTTCCGCCGGCCTTCAGCTTGATGGTTCCGACGTCCATCTCGGCGGAAAGCGAATTGGACCAGCTGTCCTCTTCAAGGTCTCGGAAGAATCGAGTTGGGCGCGGGTAGATCGACGGAGAAATGCTGTAGTCGACGTTGTCGTCGCCCATGGACCGCTCCCAGTCTTCCGGAGGTGACTGGAAGCCGTCCGTTTCCTGGGATCGGAACTGGAACTGGTTGGAAAAGAAGCGATAATCCGGCTCGTCCCGGGTGATCTTCGACAGGGATGACCGCCACTCGACCCGGATGCCGTCCGCACCGCCTCCGAAGCGATGAGTCCCTTTGACCTCTCCGGAGCGGACCGCACGGTCGGTGGTGCGGGACACGCGCGTCTCGAAAAGTTGCCCGGAGGAGAGGTCGCGGGGCAGCCGACCTCGCTCAATCCGAGCCTCCTTTTCGTTGTCTTCGTTGTAAATGCCTCGGAGCTGGACCTCGTGCTGGGGCGCCGGCTGAACCGAGAGCCCGATGAGACCGCCCATCAGAGTCTTCTCTACACCGCGTCGGGTCGTGTAATCGGCTGTCGGGCTCAGTCCCTCGGCCTCCGCGCCGGTCTGTTTGAAGCGCGTGGTGGTGCCGTCGTTGAAGCCGGAAAACGACTCGTCGTAGGAGAACGAGGCGAGAATCCCGACGGAGCGGCCGTCCGCGATGGTGAACCGATCGCCGGCAGAAATCTCGGCGCTCCGGTTCCCGACAGTATCGTCCGGACCAGGAGAGACGCCGGTCGCAAACGCCCGAGATAGTGCGTCGAGAGCCGCACGCTGGTCGGGATCGTTGAGGGTCTGCCCCAACGTTTCCGGCACGTTCTCGTCGGAGGCCACGGCGGGCACCGCATCGAGCCCGCTCACGGGCCGGAGGATGTTGCCGCCGATCCCGACTTCGCTGTTGAAGGAGGTGGAGACAGACACGTTGGCAAAGAAACTGCTGGGGAGCGACTTCGTCGTGATGTCTACGGAGCCGCCCGTAAAGTCGGCCGGGCGATCCGGCGTGAAGGTTTTGGTCGTGACGATGTTGTCGATCAGGTTCGACGGGAAGAGGTCCAGGGCCACGCTGTTGCCGTCCGGGTCGGTGCTTGGCAGTTTAGAGCCGTCGAGCTGCGTATCGACGTAGCGGCCCTGCAGGCCCCGCACATTCACGTACTTGCCCTCGGTCACGGAGGCGCCGGTGACCTTGCTCATGGCGTCGGCGGCAGTGCCAGCGCCGGAGCGGCTGATGGTTTCGGCGCTGATGGCGTCGCTGACGGCGGCAGCCTTGGCTCGCTTTTTTAGAAGACCGGCTTCGGAGTCACGCGCTGCTTCTGCCGAGACAACGACCTCGTCGAGCTGCTCTGTCTCCTCCGCCAGTTGCACGTCCAGGGTCGTGGTCGCTCCGGCCGAGACCTCGACGTTCGTGACCGTCTTCCTCTGGAAGCCGACGAACGAGAAAAGCACGTCATACGTCCCCGACTCCAGGTTCCGCAATTGATACCGGCCGTTTAGATCTGTCGACGTGCCGTTCCCGGTCCCCTCAACCGTCACGTTGGCTCCGGGTAGGGGATCGCCCGTCCCAGCCTCGACCACCGTCCCCGTGATGGCACCCGCGGTTTCTACCTCCGGATCGGTTTCGTCCTGCGCGCTCGCGCCCAGGCAGCCGATGCTACTGAGAACCAGGACGAAAACGAGACTCCACGCTCCGCGCATCCGGACGACGTCCATTTGGGA
>PXSX01000044.1 GCA_003022655.1 Bacteroidetes bacterium QH_1_64_81
GTCTTCGGCGACGGGACGCTCATCCAGAACACCGTCGCGCGGCTCCAGGGCCTCGTGCCGCCGGAGCGCTGCCTGATCGTCACCCACGAGCGGTACGTGGAGAAGACGCAAAAACAACTCCCGGCCGTGCCCGAGGAAAACATCCTCGCCGAGCCGATCAGTCGCAACACGGCCCCGTGCATCGCCTACGCCGCCACGACGCTCGCCAAGCGGGATCCGGAGGCCACCATGGCGGTCCTGCCGGCCGATCACGTGATCGGGAACGTGGAGCAATACCACAAAACGCTCGACGTGGCGTTTGAGACGGCCCGAGAGCGCAACGCCCTCGTCACCATCGGCATCGAGCCGACCCATCCGGCCACCGGCTACGGCTACATTCAGTACGACGAGGCCGGCGACGAAGAGACCAAGCTTCGGGCGTGCCCGGTGCAGACCTTCGCCGAGAAGCCCGACCAGTCCACAGCTGAGCGGTTCATCGACGCCGGCGACTTTTTGTGGAACAGCGGCATGTTTATCTGGCGGGCCGACACGATCCTCGACCAGATTGAGACCCACCTCCCTGACGCCCACGAGGCCTTTGCCCCGGTCCGCGAGGCCGACGGCGAGATCGACGCAGAGACGCTCACGAAGGCCTTCCAGAACAGTCCGCGCATCTCGATCGACTACGGGGTGATGGAGCAGGCCGACACGGTCTACGTGGTGCCGGGCGCCTTCGACTGGAACGACGTGGGCGACTGGCGGGCCGTCTACGACCTGAGCGAGAAGGGCGAGCACGGCAACGTGATTGAGGGCGACGTCATCATGCAGGACTCTAGCCGGTGCCTCGTCCAGACCGAGGGGCGCCTCGTTGTGCTCGTCGGCATTAACGACCAGGTGGTGGTCGACACGGGCGACGCCGTCCTCGTCTGCGACCGCGAGAGCGCTCAGCAGGTGAAGCAGGTCGTGGAATACCTCCACGCGCACCAGTTTGAGGAGTACGTCTGAGTACGACAGCGGTCGGCGGACGACCGACGGCGGAAATTATCGAACATGAGGAGCATTGCGGCGGTCCGCGGTCTGGGGTCCGCCGTCTCGTGGAGTGAAACAGGACTGTTCCACCTCGGCCGGATAGGGCAACCCGGAATCAAACGTATTGCCGGAGATACTCGATAACGGCATCGGGGCCGTCGAGGCGGGCGGCAGCCCGCGTGTCGTCGTCGCCAATCTTGATGGTGACGGCCTCTCGATCCATGTCCTGCAGGGCCTCGAAGGCGTCCTCGTCCGTCACGTCATCGCCCAGGTAGACCGGAACGCAGTCGGGGTGCGCCTCCGCAATGCGGCGGACAGCGGTGCCTTTCGTGAGCCCCGCAGGCCGGAGCTCCACCACCTTCTTGCCCCAGATGGCATCGAGCACCTCCGGCAGGTCGGCGAGCCACTCGTCGAGCCGCGCCCGTGTCCCCGGCTCGTCCTTCACGTCGCGGTAGTGCACCGCAAACGACTGGTCCTTCTCCTCCACCCGAAGCCCCTCGATCGACGGCACAGAGCCCCATGCACCCCAATGGCACGGTACGGGCGATCGAGGAACGACGAAAGTGCCTGCAGGTCGCGCCCCGTCACGATCCGCAGGGGGTGGTGCGCCTCCAGCTCTCGGAGGAGGTCGGGCGCCTCGGGGTGCGGCACCGCTGCCGTCGGGTCGTCGACGATGGGGGCGAGCGTACCGTCGTAGTCCAGAAAGAAGAGGGGGTTGTCAACAACGGGGGGCATGAGGGTGCGTGATTCATGTTGCGTATTGCGTAGTGCGTATTGCGTAATTCGATCCGCGAAAGATACGAAATACGCAATACAAAATACGGACGATTACCCTGCAACGCAGCTCTCGGGAAACGCTGTACAAACCGGGATCACTCCCCCTCTACTTCTGAATGGAGCCCAAGAAGTTGCCCGCCCAGTTGTGCACGTCGAGCGTCTCGATGGTTTCCTTGAGCCCGTCGATCCGCTTCTCGCGCTCCTGCCGGGGCATTTCGAGGGCGGTGCGGATGGCGGTGGCCACGCCGCCGTGGTCGTAGGGGTTCACCTGCACGGCCTCGGGCAGCAGGTAGGCCGCGCCGGTGAGCTCCGAGAGGATGAGCACCCCGTCCTGCGAG
>PXSX01000045.1 GCA_003022655.1 Bacteroidetes bacterium QH_1_64_81
GCGGTGCGTCGCCTGCAGGTGCAGGTAGAGCGCGCCACGACGGCCCTGAATCGCCTCCAGGCCGAAAACGAGCGCCTGCGTCGCCGCGTGGACGAACTGGAGCAGCGCCCGGCCCTCCAGCCGGACACCACGGCCCTCGTGCTCGACGAGGATCCGGAGACGCTCCGAGATCGTATCTCGACCTTCATCGACGCCATCGACACGTACCTCGAGAACGGCACGGTGCCGCCGGAAGTCTCTTCTGCGACCGACGCGTCCGCCTGACCCTCCACGCCCTCTCTTTCACGTCCCCACGCTCTCCACTCCCGCGCTCCCCTCATGGCCAACTCGGAGCAGACCAAGTCAATCCGCGTGCAGATCCTGGGCCGCGAGTATGCCCTGCGGGTGGAAGAAGGGAATGAGGCCCACACCCGCCGCATCGCATCGTCCGTCGACACGCGGATGCGGCAGTTCAGCGAGGCCCATCCCGATCAGGCCGAGCTCACTACGGCCGTCATGACGGCCCTGACCCTCGCCGAGGAGCTGTTCCTCCAGCGCGAAGAGCACGAGGACGATACGGCCGCGCTCACCAAAGAGCTAGAGCACCTTTCCCAGCAGTTGGAGGCGGCAGTCCCTGCCTCCGCGACGTCCGACGGGGACGACACGGACGAGTAGTCGCAAATAGCCCACATTTCTGCCGGGGACCGATGCGTTCGCCGTTGCGGCCTCTCATCTCGGGAGGAGACGTGCAGAGAAACGTGGCCCGGTGGGGACGAATACCAGTGCTCCCTCTTGGGGACCGTTCGCTGCCGCACCGATCGCGTCTTCATGGTTAAGCTCGAGGACATTACCATTCGGTTTGGGGAAGAGCCCCTCTTCGACGACCTGTCGTGGACCCTCACCCCCGAGCCGCACCGCATTGGTCTCGTGGGTCCGAACGGGTCCGGCAAAACGACGCTGCTGAAGGTGATCGCCGGCGAGCAGCGCGTGGACGCGGGCACGGTGACGCGGGAGGGCGTCTCCGTCGGCTACCTGGAGCAGGACGTGCAGGAGCTGCCCGGCGACCGAACGGTGCGGGACGAGGCCCTCCGCGCCTTCGACGACGTGCTGGCCCTGGAAGAAAAAGAGCAGCAGATCAGCCGAGAATTAGAGGCAACCGACCACGAGACGGATCGTCACGATAAGCTCCTGGGCCAGCTGCACCGCGTTCAAGAGTCCCTCGATGCCCAGGAGTCTCACCGCGTGCGCCCCCGCACCGAGGCCACCCTCACCGGCCTCGGCTTCGCCCCCGACGAGCTCAACCGTCCCCTCCGCACCTTCTCCGGCGGGTGGCGCATGCGGGCCGCCCTGGCCCGCCTCCTGCTCAGACAGCCCGACATCCTGCTGCTCGACGAGCCGACCAATCACCTCGACATCGCCAGCATCGACTGGATCGAAGACACGCTGGAGACCTACCCGGGCGCCGTCATCCTGGTGAGCCACGACCGCTCGGTGCTCGATCGCATGGTCACGTCCACCGCCGAGCTCGTGCGGGGCCG
>PXSX01000046.1:0-15477 GCA_003022655.1 Bacteroidetes bacterium QH_1_64_81
ATTGACCTCGACGAAGAGCTGCTCGAGGATGCCCGCACCACGATCGAGCGCAACCTGTCCCGTCAGGTGGACAAGGACGCGATTACGTCTGACGCCAAGGAGGCCACGCTCAATCGGCTCTCGCTCACGCCAGATACCGCTGAGGGGGTACAGTCGGTGGATCTCGTTGTGGAGGCGGTGCCGGAGGAGCAGCCCATCAAGGCCGACGTGTTCGGCACACTTGACGCCCACGCCCCCGACGACGCGATCCTCGCCTCGAACACCTCGTCCATCTCCATCTCCTGGATCGCCGCGCAGACCGAACGGCCCGAGCAGGTCATCGGCATGCACTTCTTCAACCCTGTGCCCGTCATGACGCTCGTGGAGGTGGTGCGCGGGCAGCGCACGAGCAATGCGACCTACGAGACGGTCGCCGAGGCGGCCGAGGATCTCGACAAGATTCCGGTGGCGGTGGAGGACTACCCCGGCTTCGTCTCGAACCGTGTCCTCATGCCGATGATTAACGAGGCGATTTTCTGCGTCATGGAGGGCGTGGCCGAGCCCGAGGACATCGACACAGTGATGGAGATGGGCATGAACCACCCGATGGGGCCGCTCACCCTGGCGGACTTCATCGGCCTAGACGTGTGCCTGCACATCCTCGAGGTCCTGCACGACGAGCTGGGCGACGACAAGTACCGGCCGTGCCCGCTCCTGCGCCGCAAGGTGACCGCCGGGCAGCTAGGACGGAAGACGGGGGAGGGGTTCTTCGAGTACGAGTGATTGGGGACGCTGACGGTCACTCTGCGCAGTCGCAAGTGGTCCTCAGATCCGTTTTTGAAGCGTGACTCGTGATGCGTGATTTTTGGATTCGTGTCCTCTCACGCATCATGCGTCACGTAACACGAATCATTCATCATGCTCCTCGTACGCGGCGATAATGTCCTGCACCAGGCGGTGGCGGGCCACGTCCTCGCGTTCCAGGTAGATGAATTCAATCCCGTCGATGCCCTCGAGGATGTGCTGCACCTGAATGAGCCCGCTCGCGCTCCGGTCCTGGAGGTCGGTTTGCGTGATGTCGCCCGTGACGATGGCCCGGCTCCGGGGACCGAGGCGTGTCAGAAACATCTTCATCTGCCCCGTAGTGGCGTTCTGCGCCTCGTCGAGAATGACGAACGAGGATTTGAGGGTGCGGCCCCGCATGTAGGCCAGCGGCACCACCTCCACGCGGTCCTGCTCCAGAGATTCGGCCAGTTCGTCCCGCGGCATCATCTCGCCGAGCGCGTCGTACAGGGGCCGGAGGTAGGGTGCCACCTTCTCGTAGAAGTCGCCGGGCAGAAACCCGAGCTCCTCCCCGGCCTCCACGGCGGGGCGGGAGAGCACAATCCTGTTGACCTCGTGGTTGTTGAGCGCCGCCACGGCCATCGCCACCGCGACATAGGTCTTGCCCGTGCCCGCCGGTCCAATGGCGAACACCACGTCGTTGGCCGCGGCCGCCTGAACGAGATGCTCCTGGTTCTGAGAGCGAGGCTTGATCACCTCGCCGTCAGGGGTGGTGAGAATGGCGTCCCGACGCCCCGTCTCTGTGGGAGGAGCGGCCGAGGCGTCTTCTGAGTCGAACAGCGCGAGGATCGTGTCGACATCTTCCTCGGTCAAGTGGTCGTTGCGGTCGAGCAGGGTCAGCATTTCATCGAAGACGCGCTCAACCTTGTGGAGGGTCGCCTCCTCCCCTTCGAGATGCACCTCTGTTCCCCGTGCCGCGATGTGGGCGTCCGGAAAGGCGTCTTCGATCTTCCGGAGGTAAACGTCGTTAAAGCCAAACAGCAGCAGCGGATCGGCGCTTTCGATGCTCAGTTGTTTCTCGGGCAAAGGGAGGGAGGAAGTCTGTGAAAAGCGAGTGCGTTTGGTGAGTATCTTGCGGCTCTTTACGCACGCCCGGCGCGGATCGTGCCGAGGGCCGAAGGAAGATCACGAGCTACCCACGTTCAGGTCGGATCGACAGATGGTTTCGTTTGCTAAAATGCAGGGGACGGGGAATGACTTCGTCGTCATTGATAACCGGACCTACCAGTTCTCGGACGCCGAGCTGTCGGCGTGTGCGGCCGAGTGGTGCCCGCGACGCTACGGCGTGGGGGCGGACGGCCTTCTGGCCCTCGATGAACCCGAGACCGCCGCGGCAGACTACCGGATGCATTACGTGAATGCCGACGGGTCCCGAGCGACAATGTGTGGCAACGGCGCCCGTTGTCTCTTTCGGTTCGCCCGAACAGTTGGTTTCGAGCAGACCGAGCTCGCGTTTGATACCGACGCGGGGCTGTACCGCGCCCGGCAGGAAGGCGACCCCCAGAATGCCGTCCGGCTCTTTGTTCCTGACGTCACCGACGTGCGGACCGAGGTCACGCTCGATCGGCCCGTGCCCGAGCCGATTCACGCGCTGCACTACGTCCATCCCGGCACGGAGCACTTGGTCGCCGAGGTGGACGACGTACACTCCGTCCCCGTTCAGGAATGGGGACCCCGGCTTCGCCACGATTCCCGCCTCGCCCCAGCAGGGGCCAACGTGAATTTCATCGAGCGCGGCGAAGATCGAAACGTGTCCCTCCGCACCTACGAAAAGGGAGTTGAGGCCGAAACGCCCTCGTGCGGGACCGGGGTCCTGGCCGCGGCCGTGCTGATGGAGCGCCACGATCCCCTGGACGAGAACGACGCCGTGCGGGTCCACACGACCGGGGGCACCCTTCGGGTGGGAAAAGCGAGCGTCGATCAATCGCCCCGGCGGTACCTCGAAGGCCCGGCGGTTTCGGTGTATCGGGGACGCGTGAAGCGACCGGACCCCGAATAACCCCCCGCTAGTAGCCCAGTGCTCAACGGGGGAGGATCGGCGTGCTCATTACCGCATCTGTGTCCGATTGTCCATGATCGTCGCGTCTTCCTTCAGGGCCGAGAGCCAATCGGACGTGGCCTGTTTGCGGCGCTGCTTCAGAAGTTGCTTGCGGATCTGTTGGCGCTGCTGTTCGGTGAGCGGAGGGGGGGTATTTTTCTCCGTCACCTCCACGACGAACGCAGCGTTTTCGCCCTCCACGACCCCTGATGTCTCCCCGACCTCGAGGCCAAACACGGCCCCGACGAACTTCGGCTCGCGACCAAGGCCCGGAACAGTCTCGGTCGAGTACGTGACGTCGGACTGGGTGCGCATTTGGGTGCCGAGGACGTTCGGAAGCGCATCGAACCCGTTCTGGCTCAGGGCTCGCTCCATGCGCCGACCCTGGACCTCGCGCTTCTTTTGCAGCGCGACCTTCGGACGGATCTGAGACTTCACGTCGCTGAAGGACCGATGTCCTTCGGGCGTCACGTCCGTTACGCGGGCGACGACGAACTTGTCACTCAGCTCCGTCACCTCACTGATGTCTCCGGCCGAGGCATTTTCTAGAAACCGCGACAGGGCCGGGCTCTCGCCGATGCCTGGAAACGAAGATTGGTTGGTTTCGACCTGTACCTCCTGCACCGTAAGGTCGAGCCGCTGGGCCTCCTCGCGGAAGTTTCCGTTCTCCTCCGCAAAGTATGCCAGGTCGCCGAGCGTGCTCTCCTTGTCCGACAGGGTGGCCTGGCTCGGGGTTAGATTGTACGCCAGGTCGGCCATCTGGACGGCCTGGGACGCCCGGGCCTCCACCCGAACTAGGTGGTACCCAAACTCCGAGCGAATGGGACCGACGAGGGCACCGGGCTCCGCCCCGAAGACGGCGTCCCCGAACGCGTCGACCATGCTTCCTTCGGCAAACCATCCGAGGTCTCCTCCCTCAGCGGCCGATTGGTCGTCGGAGTACCGCCGGGCCATCTCGGCAAACGAGGCTGCGCCCGATTCGATCGAGTCCCGGAGGGCCTGCAGCCGTCCCCTCTTTTCCGAGTCGGCCTGGTCGGTTTTCAGCAGGATGTGCCGGGCGTGGGCGTATTGGGTCTCGGCGGGGCGGGTGTCGCGGATCTTGATGAGATGGGCCTGGCCGCCCCCGAACACGGGACCGACGATCCGGCCGGGCTCAGGATTGGCGTACACCGAGTCGGCCACCCGTGCGTTCATCTGGTCCGCCGTCTTGTACTCGCTCGAAAAGTCGTTGTCCGACGCGTTATTGAGCAGGAAGAGCGAGTCGCTCTCTGTCGTGGCAAAGTCTTCACGGAGCTCGTCGAGATCACTCGCGATGTTGGAGGAGTCCTCTGCGGTCGCTTCTTTCGAGGTGGTGGCGTACTTCAGCGTAGCGGTCCGTTCGCGCTTAAAGTCCTCCTTGTTGTTATCGTAGTAGGAGCGAAGGTCCGACTCCGACACCGAAACGGAATCGTCCGGAACCTGGGCGTATCGAAGAGACACGTAACGGGCCGAGGCCGACGTATTCTGGCGGCGGTGGTAATTTTCGACGTCCTGTTCAGACACCTGAATTGTCGCCTGGACGAGCGAGGTCATCTTCCGCTGCCGACGCTGCCGGCGCAGGTACTCTTCGATCTTCAGCCACTGCGACTCCCGCTGCGGATCTTGTGCCATGTTTTGGAGCAGCTGGTAGTTGATCTGTCCGGTCGAGTCCGCGAATTGCTTGCGGATGAGGGGGTGGGGGTTCTCCCCAAAAACCATCGACTCGACTTCGGAATCAGTGACCGAGATGCCCAGGCGGGTCATCTCCTGTTCGAGCAGTTTTTGATCGACCACCTGATCATAGGCGCGATCGCGGATCCGGCTCTGCATTTGGGGATTCATGGTTCCGCCGAGTTGCTGCTGAAACCGTTCGCGCACGCGCTTGACAACCTGCTGGTATTCCTCTTGCTGAATGGGCGCGCCGTTTACCGTGGCAACGTTACGATCCGGCTGATTCATCGCCGAAAACACGTCGGAGTCCTGGAGGGTCCAGATGATGCCGAACGAGAGTACGAGAATCCAGAGAATCACTCCGGTATTCTGCCGGAGCGTGTTCATCGCGCCCATGGAGACGGGGGAGGGTTGGTGAGAGAAGAAGCGCCGTACCGAGAGACTCTCTTGACGGTGATGTAAACTCCTTCACTGTACCTTCTGTCTGAGAGAATTGTTCGGCCAGAAGAGGGGTTGCGAACCGGTTTTCTGACTGTCTAAACCCGACCCCCGACGAGAGGGGCACACGGAGGCAAGTCCCCCGTTTCTCTTATCCCGGGTGCAAGCTCCCCACGGGTACTGTTCCTCTCGGACGCTCCACAATTCGTCCTCTCACGCTCCTGTCATGCACGTCGCTCGGCGCTCATCCCTGATCACCACCGGGCTTCTCGCCCTCATTATCGGGGGTGGCGTGGGCCTAATCGGGCATGAGGTGACCTCGGTCGGCCCCGTGCTCGGCCTCGTGCCGGTCGTGGTCATTCTCCTGGTGGGGCTCCGGCGGCCCTGGCGCCGCTGGCGACTGGTCCAGCGAGAGCTCTCGCCGGAACGGCGCCGCTGGCTCCGGGCACACGTGCCGCTCTACCGAACACTGGACGAGGAGGGCCGGGCCCGCTTCGACCGAGACGTCCAGTTCGTGCTCGACGAATATTCATTCGAGGGGGTGCGGGACGTTGCTGTCACGGACACGTTGCGACTCAGCGTCGCGGCAGGCATCGCCGCGCTTTTGCACGGACGACCGTCCTGGGAGCTTCCCGGCAGTCGGTCGGTCCTGTTTTACCCGGAGCGCTTCGATGAGACGTACCACGAGAACATCACGGCCAGCTACGACGGCATGGCCCACCAGCAGGGGCCCATCATTTTGGATGGGGTGCCGTCCCTGGTCGATCCGGTATCGGCCCCGGACTGGCAGTCCCTCGTGCGGGAGGAGATGCGTCGGGTGCGGCGTGGGCGCTCGCTGCTTCGCCCGTACGCCGCCGAGGCGCCATCTGAGTTCTTTGCGGTCGCCGTCGAGCATTTCTTCGAGCAGCCCGACGCGATGGCCCGGCAGCACGACGAGCTATTTCGCGCCCTGGTGTCGTTTTTTCGCCTGGATCCGCGCAGCGGCACCGTGCTCGATCCGTCCGAAGGCTCCCTCGCAGACGCGCTAGAGGACGAGGCCCCAGCTACGTGACGGGCCCGGCGGCCTCGACCGAGACGGAGCGGTACTTCCCCGTGGACATGGCCGTCTCAATGGCGTCGAAGGTCCGGTCGATCTCCTCAAGGGTATTCCAGACGAACGGCGCCATGCGCACAACCTCGTCCCGTCGGCTGTCGGTGTAGACGGCGCGTTGCTTGAGGTAGGCGGTGAGGCGTTCGGCCTCGGGCACTTCGAGGAGGACCATGGCATTGCGTTCCTCGAGCCTTCGGGGAGAACGGAGAGGGATGTCGAGGGTGTCCGCGTGTGTGATGGCGCGGTCGGTCAGCGCTCGCGAATGGTCGCGGACGGCGTCGAGCCCAAGGTCGAGAAGGATGCGGACCCCTTCCACCGCGTGGTACATGGGGGCCACGGCGGTCGTCCCGCCCAGGAACCGGCGGCGAACGTCGGGGTGCGGCTCGGGCTCGGGCCGAAACTCGAAGGGAGCTGCGTCGCCGAACCACCCGGTGAGGCGGGGCGTCAGCTCCAGCCCGTCCCGAACGTACAGGAAGGTGTTTCCCGACGAGCCGGAGGCTTCCTTGAGGAGGCCGCCGACGTACAAGTCACAGCCGAGCTCCGCGACGTCGATCGGGCGAGAGGCTGCGGCGTGATAGCCGTCCAGCAGGAAAAGCCCATCGTGAGCGTGCACGCGCTGCGCCACCTCCTGTAGGAACGCCGTTGGCAGCCGGGCGCCGGTGGTGAAGCCTACGTGGCTGAGCGCGACCAGAGCGGTCTCGGGACCAATGGCGTCAAGCAGTGCTGCCTGGTCCACGCGGTGATTCTTCGTCCCGCCCACCTCCCGAGGGACCAGGTCCCGGAGGTGGCTCCACTGCTGCACGCTGTGCAGAACGGACGGGAACGCAGTTTCCGGGACGAGGACATCGGTCCCCCGGGCGGCGACTTCTGGACTCGACAGGAGACACTGGACGGTCCAGTGCACGCTCGGTTGGAGGATGCAGGTACCTGGCTCGGTACCCAGAAGGGGGGCAATGAACTGATCGCCGAGGTAGGTGGGAAGGGTCCACCACCCCACTGCCTCGCCGCTTTCGGGGCGCCAGTGGTTCGGCACCTCGTTCCAGGCATCCACCCCGAACCGCCGCCAGTCTTCCGTAAAGTGCTCCATCATGACCGGGACCCGCTCGGGCTGGAGGCCGTGCGTGAAGGCCCGAAGCTCGATCGCATCGGGCTCACTGGGGAACCGGTACGCAGAGGGAAGCGGCGGCGCCGACATGACGACCTGTTGGCCGATGAGTGTCTCTTCGAGGGGGGCGCACCACTCCCGCTGTCGCCGTGGCGGGGTAGTGCGCCAACATCTCTGGGCCTGCTCGGCGAACGGACGACGACCTGTGGTCGTGGGCCCCGCCCCTTCGGGAAGACTCGCCGAAAGGCATGCCGGGTGCCCTCCGTCCGTCGTCTCCAGTGTGGACACTCGACGAAGCGGAAAGGATTCTTGCCCTACAGGCCCAGACGCAAAAAGCTCCTCCCACGCGACGGCGGAAGGAGCTTTGCTGTGGAGCAAAATGGGACGAGCAGAAGTTATGCCTCCTCAGGCACGATGTGCACGTACTTCCGGTCGCCGCCGCTCCGGGAAAACTTCACGACGCCGTGGTCCTTGGCAAAGAGCGTGTCGTCGCTCCCACGGCCGACATTGTGCCCGGGGTGAAACTTGGTGCCCCGTTGGCGAACGATAATGCTTCCGGAGTGCACGAATTCTCCGCCGTACGCTTTTACGCCGAGATAGCTGGGGTTGGAGTCGCGCGTGTTCTCCGTCGACCCCATCGCTTTCTTGTGAGCCATGACAACCTTTCAGTGTTTGGTTCGCAGATCAGTGCGGCAAGGGGCGCAGGGTTACGCCTCATCGGGGTTGGTCTCCGGCGCCTCCGGCTCTGCCGACGCATCCGGCTCGTCGGGAGCGTCCTCCGTATCGCCGGGTTCCGGCTCTTCGGACGCATCCTCCGCCTCGGTCTCCTCCGCGGCCGTCTCGGAGGGGGCCGACGCCCCGTTCAGATTCAGAGACTCGATCTGAATCTGTGTGTACTGCTGACGGTGCCCTCGTTTAACGCGGTACCGCTTGCGCCGTTTCTTCTTGAACACGATCACCTTATCCCCCTTTACGTGCTCCAGCACGCGCGCTTCCACCGAGGCGTCCTCGACCGTGGGCGTGCCGAGAGTGACGTCGCCGTCCCCGTCGGAGACGAGGAGGACCCGATCCAGGGTCAACTCCTGGTCGGCGTCGGCCTCTGAGTGGTAGGGGACGTACAGGGTGTCGTCCTCGCGGACCTTGAATTGCTTGTCTTTAACGTCAACAACTGCGTACATAATAGGGCTCTGCTTTGGAGCGCCGGATTGGGTACCGACGCGAGAGTGACCGTTCTCAATTTCATGCCGAAGCTAAGCCACGCAACGACCGCTCATCCGTTCCCACTCATCACCCCCTCCCCCTTCCGTTTCGCATGAAAATCTCTCTCCCCGAGCGCCCGGATCCCGTCCACGTTGGAAAGCTCCTCTGCATCGGCCGAAACTACGCCAACCACGCTGCGGAAATGGACCGGGACGTGCCGGAGACCCCAATGGTATTCCTGAAGCCCGCCACCGCGCTCATTCGGACTGGTGAGGCCGTTCGCCTTCCGCCTCAGTCTCAGGACGTGCATCATGAGGTGGAGCTCGTGGCCGTCGTCGGCACGAGGGGAAAACACATTGCTCGCGATCGGGCCCTCGACCACGTCGCCGGCTATGCGCTGGGGCTCGACATGACGGCGCGCGATCTGCAGTCCGCCGCAAAGCAGCGCCGGCATCCTCTCGGTGAACGAGACAGTGCGTCAGGACGCCAGCACCAGCGTCCTTGTGTTTCCGGTGCGCGAGCTCGTGCACTACTGCTCGCAAATTTTTACCCTGATGCCTGGGGATCTGCTCTTTACGGGCACCCCCGACGGGGTCGGTTCCGTGCAGGACGGCGACGTGCTTGAGGCCGTTGGCGACGGCTTGGAACCGCTGCGGGTCTCCGTCCAGCGCGTGGAGTGAACGACGAGACTCTGACGGTCCGCCATCGGGCGTCCGCCGACGTCACGACCCAGAACCTGACGGAATCATTGAGCCCACTCACGATGTCTATGCCCCGCTACACCAATCTAGACTCTGTTCTAAATCACGTCTGGGATGAGCTTGAGACCGCGAGCCAAGACCCTGGTCACGTATACCGACAACTCACGTTCGGGACGGTTCATGAGGGCGCCCCGGACCTCCGTACGGTGGTGCTGCGAACGGCCGACGAGGCGCGACGCGTGCTCCAGTTCCACTCGGACCGACGCTCCCGGAAGGTGAAGTCTCTCCGGGAGAACGATCGCATTGCGTGGCACGGATGGGATGCTGACGCCCGCGAGCAAGTCCGACTACACGGGACCGGCTCCGTCCACCTGGACGATGACGTGGCGATGGGCCTGTGGGAACGCCAATCTCCGGAGTCGCTCGCCGTGTATGCGCGTCCGTCCGCACCGGGATCTGCCCTCGACGAGCCCGACGATGGGCTCCAAGAGGCCGTCAAAACGGAGCCGATCACAGAGGACGACGTGGCGGAGGGGCGGCAATACTTCGCCGCCATCCGAACCATCATCGACCGGATCGAGTGGCTGCACCTCCATCCCGACGGCCACTACCGGGCTCGCTTCGAGTATCAGGCCGAGGCGGAGGAGTTTGAGGGGACGTGGGTCGTTCCGTAAAGAATCGCCTTCAGGCTACGATGGGGCGGGCGCTGGCTGGCGGTCCGCGTAGGCCTGAATGATGCTCAGCGCCTCCTCAGTCTCGTCCATCGACACGTCTCGGTGGGTGGTCGCGCGGATTGTGGAGGGCCCGAAGGGCGTGAGGAGCACGCCGTCTTCCTGAAGGTCCTCCACGATGTTCGCCGCACGGTCTGCAGGCCCCTCAAAGATCACGATGTTGGTGTCAACCTCTGCGGGATCGACGGAGAACTGCGGACACGCCGCGATTCCCTCCGCGAGCCGATGCGCCTTCTCGTGGTCCCGGTCCAGGGCGGGACGGTGGTGCTCGATGGCGTAAAGCCCCGCCGCGGCGAGGATGCCGGCCTGGCGCATGCCGCCGCCAAACTGCTTCCGGGTGCGCCGGGCCGTGTCGATCAGGAGTGACGGGCCGGCAATTACCGATCCGACGGGGGCCCCGAGGCCTTTCGAGAGCGCCACCCACACGAGGTCGGCGGGCGCCGCGAGTGCCTGCTCCTCCACCTCGAGGGCAGCGGCGGCATTCCACAGGCGCGCCCCGTCGAGGTGCAGGTGCAGATCGTGGGCCCGAGCCACCTCCGCGATGGATTGGATCCGATCCGGCGAATAGACGACGCCTCCGGCCTTGTTGGCCGTGTTTTCGACCGACACCACGCGCGTTCGAGGCAGAACGTCGGCGGCCGGCCGGACTGCGGCGTCGACCTGCGACGGGGACAGGCGCCCTCGGTCTCCATCGAGCGGGTGGAGCTGGATTCCCGACAGAAGCCCCGCCGCGCCGGATTCGTAGTTGAAGACGTGGCTCCCGCGCTCCAGGAGAACCTCGTCGCCCGGATCGGTAAGCACGTGGAGGCAGATCTGGTTGGCCATGGTGCCGGATGGCACGAACAAGGCGGCCTCCTTTCCCAGCACCGCGGCCACACGCTCCTGAAGCCGGTTCACGGTGGGATCCTCGCCGTACACGTCGTCGCCCACCTCGGCCTCGTACATGGCCTGGCGCATTCCCTGAGACGGGCGCGTGACGGTGTCGCTTCGTAGGTCGATCATTGGGATAAACGACGCGTAGAAGAGAGCTGGCTCGTTAGGGAACGTCAATCGAGTCCGCTCTCAGAGTAGCGGGGGCTGCCGACTGGACGGACACCGATTCGGGAGGCGACGAAGCGGCGCGGGCCACCGAACCGACTCGGAACGGCTCCGCCAGCGTCGAATCTGTACGAGGCGAGTCGGGGGATTCCCGCTTGAGAGTGTTGGACGTGGGCGGACCGGAGTCTGATTTAGGGGACGGCGGAGCGTTCCTACGACCGGTTCCGGTTTGCGGAGTGGATGCGGCGATTGGCAGTTGACTGAGCACGTCCATTCGGTTGAGAATGATGTCCCGGTACCATCCGACGGTCTGTGGACGCCGCGCACGCGGGTTTGGAATGCAGGCGGCGAGGGCGGCCGCTTGGGAGCGCGTGAGCCGGGATGCAGATTGACCGTAGTGGTACTGCGCAGCAGCTTCGGCCCCATAGATCCCGGGTCCCCACTCGATAACAGTCAGGTAGAGTTCCAGAATGCGCCGTTTCGAGAGAATGAGCTCCGCCATGTACGTGAGCGGGAGCTCCACGGCCTTCCGGAAATACGTGCTGTGGGTCGTCAAAAAGAGGTTCTTGACGAGCTGCTGCGTGATTGAGGACCCCCCGCGCCGCTCATCATCGCCGTCGCGGTTTTCATCAAGGGCCTCGCCGATGGCTTTCCAGTCGATCCCGGAATGCTGGAAGAAGCGAGTGTCCTCGGCGGCCACGACGGCGAGCGGAAGGTCCTCGTCGAGGGCGGAGAGGGGCCGAGGGTCGTAGCGCTTTTCGTAGGAGGCATCCGCCTCCAGTCGACGCTGAATCTGGACCCCCGTCGTCCACGGATCCACGACATTGTACGCGAGAAGCGCCAGCGCACACCCTCCGTAGAAGAGCGCGATGACTCCCAACACCCCGAGGCCAACCTTCCGAGCGATTGAACGGACCGGTGAGGAGCCGGATGAGTTCGGGGTTTCGGGATCACGAGGCCGTTCCATGTCCCCCGGCGTCACCAGTGTTGCGGAGGAAAGATTGAGGGGAGGGTCCGGCCACCCGGGGGGAAGTTGGGGAGCGTCGGGTACATTCACGGAGGACGACCCGTGGAGCAAAGAAGGATTATCGGGAGATGTCCTTAATCTTGAAGTTCGCAGTTCCGGCCGGAACCTCGATGGCGACCTCATCGCCCTCTTCCGTGGCCAGCAGTCCCTCGCCAATGGGGCTCTCGACTGAGATCTTGTTCTGCGAGATGTCGGCCTCCTCTTCCGACACGAGTGTGAACGTCCGCTCCTTGCCGGTGTCGAGGTTCTCGACCGTCACGTCGGAGAGAATGTATGCCTTGCTGTCGTCGACCGTCGACTCGTCGACGATACGGGCCCGGGCAATGGTGTCTTCAATCTGTGCAATGCGGGCTTCGAGCTTGCCCTGTTCTTCCTTCGCGGCGTCGTATTCCGCGTTCTCGGAGAGGTCGCCCTTCGCTCGCGCCTCGGCAATTTCGTCGGCGATGCGCGAGCGCTCCTCGGTACGGAGGTGGTGGAGTTCCTCTTTGAGATCCTCAAGGCCCTCTTCGGTCATGTAAACGGTCTCGTCGTCAGCCATACTGCTGGGGTTCATTGAAATCGGTGTCGTGCGAGTGCGAAAGGCCGCACCTGCCAAAAAAGGAACGCCACGGCCCGGGGAGGCGGCGGCGTTTCGTGGTGCACTTGTCAGATACGGTCCACTTTATTCGGTTCGGCGCCAGTGAAGTTCCATCCTCCTTCGTGCCTGGAGCCACGAGGGAATCAGATCGAAATGCAGTTCTGAGGACGAGTTTTCCTCGTGGCTCAACCTCCGCGAATCTCGGCAGCGCAGGACCCTCACGAGTCGACGACCGGGGACTGGGCCGTCAGCGACGTTTCCTCGGCCGTAGCACGAAGCTGCACCGGGGCACCCATCGGAAGGGAGCACCGAGGCAGATGGTGGCCGTAGGGAAGACCCCTCACGACGGGGTATGAACGAGTTCCCAGGTAGTCGTCGAAGACGTCGTCGAGGAAGAGGGTCGGCTTGTCCGGGTCCAACTCGCCGGTCGTAAATGTGCCCAGAATGACCCCGGCCACGGCGTCGAGCACGCCCGCATGCTCCAGGTGGGCGAGCATGCGATCCACGCGGTACGGGGCCTCCGCCACCTCTTCCAGGACGAGAATGGCCCCTTCAAAGTCCGGCGCAAAGGGCGTCCCGATGAGCCGAGAGAGCACTGACAGATTGCCGCCGAGTAGAGGGCCCGACACCGTTCCCGAGGCCAGCGGCGTGAGGCCCGCGTCGAAATTCCCAGTCAGGTCGGACGGGGTGCCCCGGCACCAGGCCTGAAATGAGTCGAGCGTTGCGGGGTCGGCCTCGGCCCATTCGGTGACCACCGGTCCAGACAGACCGGTCCAGCGCACCTTCGTGTAGAAGGCAAGGTGCAACGCCGTCACGTCGCTGTATCCGACCAGCAGGGTGGGGTGCCGGCGGGCGAGGGCCCAGTCAATCCGATGCAGGAGCCGAAGACATCCGTACCCGCCCCGCACGCAGAAGATGGCCCGGATGTCGGGATCCTCGATCGCCCGATGCAGCGCGTCGACCCGATCCGCGTCCGGCGCCGACAAATATCCTCGCTCGGACCCCGGACGCCACGCACGCCGCACCTCGTAGGTCTCCGTCAGTTGGGCCAGTCCCTGTTCATAGGTCGCAGCAGTGCGCGGGGCGCTGGCCGGAGCCACGACCGCTATGGGGGCGCCTGGCATTAGCGGAGGGGGACGACGAAGCACGGCAAAAGGAACCTTGGGCCGGTCGGTGTCGGGCAGTTCTTCGATTCGCTACTCCGTCGTACCACTCATGCCGCTGGGTCTTGACGAGCCGGGGGACGATTTCGATTCGGAGCCTATTTGCCGTTGAAGCTTCTTGAGCTTGCGCCGTGCTTGCAGCTGCTTCGGGAGGGTGCTCAGCAGCCCGACCATGATGCCGAGCGCGAAGGTGATCATCAGAACCAACGCCGTAGACCCCCGAGTCTCAAAAAACAGGAGGTTGACGTCCATAGTCTGCGGGTTCTGGAGGGCGAAGAGCACGGCCACGATGGCTATAATCAGTGAAAAGATGAGGCCGAAACGCATGACGGAGAGGGCGTATTGAGAAAGAGACCGACCGCACTTGAAAATGTAACAACCAAGGGGGTCCGTGTCTACCCCTCGGGCGTGGAAGAGGGCGGTCGGTCCCCTGTCAAGGACGAGGGCGAAGAGCTCGGCACTGAGCGCCCTTTCCAGGTGACCCGGTCCGTCCAGTGATGAAGCGCGGAATCCAACTGCAGGGCAAGGCCGAGGAGATACGAGACGGGGGCAAGCAAACTTATATAGAAAGGCATGCCGCTCGCCCGATCTGTGACGAGCTTGAAGCCGTATAGGGAGGCGAGAAACCAGAGCGAGAGCAGCGGGGCGACCAGCCAGATGAGCACAAAGCCGCCATACGTCAAAAGGAAGCGGGGGACCGTCCCGCCCAGGAGAAGATATGCATTCTTCCGGAATCCCCGCCAGGCGGCTCCGTGGCTCTCATACATGTACACGGCCACCACGTCTTGCACGTCCAGGAGGGTGGGCGCGTAGCCCTGCTGCTTCAAGTACCGGCCGATCGCCACGTCTTCCAAAACGGCATCCTTCACCTCGGCGTGGGGCTCGTGGGCATGGTACACTGCACTGTCGATCAGCCAGCACTGCCCGTTGAGGGCACTGAGGGATGGCAGGCGGGTCCGCGTCACGAGGGGCCAAGGAAGGCTCTGGAGGATGGCATGGGGCACCAGGCTCACGAGGAGGAGGGCGCCGCCTCTCAGATCGGGGAAGCCCGAGGAGACGCTCGTGGACGTGTCGGCGTGCCAAGCCATGAGTCGGCGGAGAGCATCGGGGCGGAGGAGCTCCGTGTCGGCGTCGAGAAAGAGATAGCAATCGCCGGACGCCCGCCGTGTGCACTGGTATAGGGCGTGCACCTTGCCCACCCAGTCGGCGGGCGGATCGGGACCCCGAAGCGGCGTGAGGCGTGGATCGTCGGCCGCCTGGAGGACGTCCCAGGTCTCATCGTCGGACCCGTCGTCCCACACGAGAATCTCAAGCTCCGGGTAGTCCTGAGCATGAAGGCTCGGCAGTAGCCGGCGGAGATTCTCGGCCTCATTGCGGGCCGGAATGCAGATCGAAAGGGACGGCAACGAGTCGGGGGACGACGGCTGCAGAAGGCCGCATGGGCCAACACGAGGGGAGGAATAAGGAGGAAGCGAACAAACTCGACCGTCATAGAGGAGAGGCGTAAGAAGGGCGGATCGGCAGTGGTCTCTCTACCCCGGATTTCCCACGGGACGCGACTGCGGCGTCAGCGGCGGCCCCATCTGCTCATGTTTCCTCCTCGACGATGCAGGGCATCGCCTGCAGTACGCACATGGCATCGTAACCGCCCTCGCTACGCCTCTCGTGAGAACTCCGGGCTTACACGTCCGGGGGGGACTCCAAGAATTGCTGGTAGAGCGGGGCCAGGTCCTGCTTCAGCATCCGGTCCCGGAGCGCTTGGGCTTTGCTCGCCCGCCCGGCCTCCTCCAGCGCCAGACATCGCCAGACCTGCGCCTCTGCTCTAGAAATCCCGGCGGTTCCCTCCTCGTCGACGCGA
>PXSX01000046.1:15568-19544 GCA_003022655.1 Bacteroidetes bacterium QH_1_64_81
CCGACGGCCGAGAAGAAGGAGGCCTCGCCGGCCCGGTAGGCCCAGAGGCCCGAGAGCAGCGCATAATCGCGAGGGGTCCCGTTTTGCAGGGAGGAGGGAAGGTCATCCAGCACCGCTTCGTCCTCCGTCAGCGGGTACAGGCGATACCGAACCAGGAGGCTGTCGGACTGGGACGAGGCGCGATCGAACAGGGCGCGGAGCTTCTCAGCGTTCTGCTGTGCGTAGGCCGTCTGTGTGGCCTGGGCGAACGGGGGGGGCATCATGCTGAGGAGCAGAAGGAGAACCATGCTCGAAAATTAGAGGTACCGCTCAAATAGCGAAGAGGCGAACGAGAGATTCCACCACTCTTCCAGGCTGCGGGAGCCGCGGAGGAGCGTGCGGGTTGACCGGTCGGTCGGAGCCTGCAGGTGATGCCAAAGATCCTGGAGGCGCGCCCGTTCCCCACCGTCTGCCTCGTGGGGCACTCCGCCGGTCAGAAGGGCCGTGGGGGAGGATTCGTTCCACCACGTTACGTGGACCGCGTAGGGCCACCAGGTCGCCTGTGGGTACAGGTTCGCCAGTCGGTCTACCGTGGAGGCCTCGAACGCTCCGATTCCCTCGTCGGGCGAATGGAGGGTGCCTGCGGGATAGTACACGAGCACGGTCCGAGGCTGTGCCCGAAACCGTCGCGCCGTGCGGCGGAGGGTCGCGGCCCGTCGGGCCGGGGCGTCCGGCGGAAACGGCTGGGCCCCTACGGCGGCAAAGAACGGAACGCGATCCCACTCGGCCATCCACAGGGTCGGCGGGCGCTCAAGCCGGGCGCGAAAGAGCAGCCAGGCCAGATGTCCGTCGTAAAAGTGGTGGTGATTGGCGTACGCGATGACGGGTCCGTCGGGCAGGTCCGGCGGCCAGTCGCCGACCCAGCACACCCGTCGGAACGTCCAGCGGAGGTCAAACCGGAGAAGGGCCTCGACGAGCCGACGCATGAGGGAAGGGCGATTGCATGTTGAGCGCTTCGTCGAGCGAAGGAGGCTCCGCAGCCTCTGATCGGCGGGAAGATGCAGGGATCGCGCGGGAGAATGGGAGCGTGTGCGCGGAGGGGTCGTGAATGTCTGCTCCGGTCGAACGGCCCAAACAAGCCACTGTCGCTAAGCCAATTGCGTACGTTCAGTACACATTTCTGCTCCGGACCTGTCCGGTCTGCCGAGACTTGACAGGTCTTTTCCGGCATAGAACGGCATGAGGAATGGAGAAGGAGTGATCACGTCTCTGCGGCCAACCGGCGCTTGCGCCCATCGTAGCCATCATAGAGGATCAGGGACAGCTTGCGGCGCAGGGACACGTAGGCGCGCCGACTCAGGTTGTCGTAGTCATTGGCCCGCACCTCGTTCATGATCTCCCGGTACATGCGAGCGGCCGCCCGGATGCCGTGCCGGGAGCGAAACGGAAGTGCCGACACGCCCTCGAAGCTTTCCGTGTAGAACCGTTCGGCCGTCTCCATGGCCCGTTCCAGGAGACTCGGGTACCCATTCGAGATCCGTGCGGCCCGAAGAGCGTCCACGGGCACGTCGTGTGCGCCCAGCCACCGCTCAGGGAGATACACCCGGTCGAGGTCGTTGATGTCCTCG
This sequence comes from Bacteroidetes bacterium QH_1_64_81, assembly GCA_003022655.1. The sequence continues at coordinate 17,176 of PXSX01000046.1, forward strand.
CCGACGTCGCGCACGATGTTTGTAATTTGCATCGCGATCCCCAGGCGCCGGGCGGCGGGCTCCAGGTCCTCGTGACGATCGGTGGGGGCGAGGAAGGGAAGCATCATGGCCCCTACGCTGCCGCCCACGAGGTTTGAGTAATCGATGAGGTCCTCTTCCGACTCGATGGGCCGCGCCTCCAGGTCCCAGATGGCGCCCTCAATGAGCTCATAGAGCGGCTCCCGCGGGAGAGAGGTGTGCTCGTTCACCTCGGCGAGGCGGCGCCAAAGCACCGTGTTGGTCGGCGGGGTTCCAGCCAGGGTCTCGTCCAGCCGGTCTCGAACTTGTTTGACCTCGTCAAGGGCCCGGTCCCGCCCGACCTCGAGCACGCGCTGGTCGGCGATGGAGTCAACGCGGCGGCAGTACAGATAAAGGGTCGCGACGGACATCTGTACAGACCGGGGGAGGAGGTAGGCCGCCAGGGAAAATGTCCGGGAGTGATACCGAAACGACTCCCAGATCCATTGGTCTTCGTCGGATTGGGTGTCGAGGGAAAGGGTGGGCATGGTCCAGCCGGGACGACGAGACGGAGAGAAGGGATGCTAGGTGCGGAGCAGAGAGACGGCGCGCTTCAGATGGCCGGGGTCGTATATCCACAGCAGCAGAAAGGGAAGCAGCGTCGCAAGGCCTCCGATAAGGACGGCGAGGTACACGTCCCGCAGGAGGCAAATGAAGAGCGGGAAGATGCAGTTGAGGGCGTACACCCACGGAGCCCACCCGTTTTCGATCGGGAGCGTGCCCCCAATATACTCGTAGCCGAGCACAATCACGAACGTCACGAGGGCCCAGCCCGCCCAGTTGGAGAGGGGCATTCCAAAGAAAAAGCCGTCGGCCCCGTACTCCCAAAACGGGAAGGCCCGGTTCATGGCCGGATCGAGCGACACGTCCCAGAGGACCATAAACAGGGTGCCAAAGAGAAGAGATGCGGCCCGACGATCCGTGATCCGACGTGCCAGATCCAGGGACACAATCGACATGGCGAACCACGAGGGCGGAATGAAGTACGGGACGTGGCCGGCAATCTTGGGGCCGAGCCACTGAGTGTACTCGTATTCACCGAACGGAAGCGGAACACCCCCCACCGTGAACAGGCCCGTGGTACCGATGAGCTCGCTCGCTCCGCCCACAAAACATCCCCACAAGGCCATGAGGCTCATCCGCTTCCAGCCCAGAGCGGGGCCGTACATGAGCAGGGGGAGAATTGCAAGCATCGTCATGAACGTCCACGTGGGCGTCTTCACGAGCTTCGTGTAAATGGGCCCGAAGATGGACATCGAGGAGGGGACCAGTCGGAGGAGCAACATCCCCGCGATGCTAAACGAGATGGCCCCCACGAATAGCCAGAAGGCAAATCGAAACAGGAGGTTGTAGTTGCCCTCCAGCGTCGGCCGTGAGGGATCGGAGGTCGACATGAAGCGCGGAATTAAGAGTCGGTGGGAGTGCAAAGGCCGAAACGACCCCCGGCTGCATGACATCGCCGCGACCATCACGGCACTCAACGGGAGCGTTGAGACCGAGGATGCGCGAACGGCTGCCCGTTTTCAGGGTAAGAGGGAATTCGGGGACCCACACCGAGGAAGAACGGAAAGTACAGGTGGGTCGTCGGTGGTCAGCGTCCATCGCACGTGGCGATGGCTAGAAGGGACTGAATCGTTGCTGGACGACGAGTCCAAAAAACATGATTGCCGTACAGCCACCGGAGTACTTTCCTCGTCTACGGTACATGGCCCTTCTTCAGCACGTGGACCACTTTATTCTCGCAAACACGTTCCCGTATCGCCGGAAATCGTTCCAGAAGCGTAGCAAACTCAGAAGTCCACAGGGGTGGCACTGGATCACTGTTCCAGTCTTTGGCAATCGGGACGGGGCGCCCCTCCGAGATGTCCAGATCAAGACCGGCGAGCGATGGCGCGAAAAGCACTGGCGATCGTTCCTGTACAACTATCGCACGACGATGTACTTTGACTTCTTCGAGTCCTCGTTCCGCCCCTTCTTCGAGCGCTCCTGGGAGCACCTCAGTCGGTGTACGTGCCGATCCGTCGAGCTTCTGACAGAGCTGTTCGGCCTGGACACCTCTGTCACCTGTGCCTCCGAGCTCGACGGGGCGCCGGACTCCTTGGCGGGAGTAGTGCGGGCGACGGATGCGGAAACGCTCGTCGTACCCGAGGCGCCCTCCACGTCCACGGGGCTGCCGAGCGGTGCCGTGCAGCCCCTCGCCTACGAACACCCATCGTACCACCAGAACTTCGACGGATTCGAGCCGGGGATGTCTGCGGCCGACCTCGTCTTCAATTACGGCCGCGAGGCCCGGCGCATCCTGGCCGACGGGG
>PXSX01000046.1:19596-21688 GCA_003022655.1 Bacteroidetes bacterium QH_1_64_81
GCTCATTCGCACCTCCCCCTTATGATTCTCCCCGACCACCACATCCGGACCCTTGCAACCGAAGACGGCATGATCGAGCCCTTTATTGACGGACAAGTGCGGGAGGAGGTCGTGAGCTACGGCCTGAGTTCGTTTGGCTACGACATGCGGGTGGCGGGCGAATTCCGGGTCTTCACCCCGAACATTTACAACAGCGTCGTGGACCCCAAACGGATCGACGAACGCGCCCTGGTCGAGTACGAGGTGGACGACCACATTCTCATTCCGCCTAACTCCTACGTGCTCGGCCGGTCGATCGAGTACTTTCGCATGCCGCCCGACACGCTGGGGCTCGTGCTGGGCAAATCCACCTACGCCCGCTCCGGCATCATTGTGAACGTGACGCCGCTGGAGCCGGGATGGGAGGGGCACGTCACCATCGAGATTGGGAATGGCACCCCCCTTCCCGCAAAGGTCTACGCCGAGGAAGGGATTGCGCAGGTCGTCTTTCTGCAGGGGGAGACGCCGGAGGTCTCCTACGACGAGAAACAGGGCAAATACCAACACCAAGAAGGGATTACGCTCCCTCGGCTCTAGCGAAAGATGAACAGCCGTCTCGTTCTGCTCGTTCAGCTGCGGACCTGACTCTCGTCCCATCATGACTGCCTCCCCGTCCGACGACACGACCTCTTCGCGGTCCTGGCGCAGGTGGGTCGCTGCGGCGGTCCTCCTGGCATTCTTTGCGGTGCTGATGTGGGAGGTGATCAATCCCTACCGCGGGCAGCGGTTTGAGAAGATTCCGCACGGAGACCACGTACACTACCTCCCCAAGGATCGGAACCCAGACGTGCCGGTCGGCCGGTTCCCGACGCAGAAGCCGGATCCGGATCAGCGGATTACTCCGGACGGGCAGGTCGTGCCGGCTCGCGAGTCCACCACGCCGTAGCGCTGAATTAGCCGCCGGAGTTGGACGGGGGGAGGGTCTCGCGCAGTCGATCGGCACCCTCATTGACGGCTTGTCGCTCCTCGTCGTCGAGCGGCGCGAGCGGGGGGCGAACGGTGGCCCCGTCTGCATTCTCGCGTCGCCGGGCCAAGAGATGCTTCAGGGCAGGGATGGTGGGCAGCGTCGCGAACTGGGTGCGAAGATCGCTGAGCTGCCCTTGAGCAGACTCCGGGGCCGAGTCGTCCCGCCAGTCCCTCATCACCTGAGCGGCGAGCGGGGCGGTCACGTTGACCGTGGCGGAGATGCATCCGGCGCCTCCGGCCTTGAGCACCGGCAAGAGCAGGCGCTCCGTGCCGGAGAAGACCTGCAGTTCCGGGAAGTCTCGGCAGAGGGCCTCCGTGTGGTCCCATTCGCCACTCGAATCCTTGACCCCGGCGATCTGATCAACGCCCGACAACGCCGGGAAGTGGTAGAAATACAGTAGAAATACAGGCGGAGATCGTCGTGGCCGACGCCCTGGATCAGGCGGTCGTAAAACCGAACCAGGCCGTCGGGTGAGATTTGCCGGACGTGGAAGGGGGGCATGACGAGCACGCCCCCAACCTCCTTGCGGGCAGCGTTCCGGCTCAGTTCAATGGCGTCGGGGAGGGCCAACACCCCGGTCCCAACGAGGAGGCGCTCGGCAGCCACGTCCGCTGACAGGATCGTGTTCAGCCCCTGCATCCGTTCCCGAACCGTAAGCGAGAGGCCTTCGCCCGTCGTGCCGAACAGAAGCACGCCGTCGCACCCGTTTGCTAGGAGCCACCGCACGTGCTGTTTGAACGCGTCGTGGGCGAGGGAGAGATCAGGCTGGAGCGGGGTAATGCTGGCGGCCAGCACACCGGAGGGAAGGCGGGGGGACATGAAGCGGCTCAGGGTGGGTGGAAAAGTTGCGGGTGAACGGGGGGCGTCGTGGGGCTGAAACGGCAGCAGTTTGGGGCCCTGAACGAAACGACGTTTCCGGACGGTCATCCCAGGGTCACGTCCAGCACCATCATGACGGCAAATCCGCCCATGACCCCCAGGGTTGCGAGATCGGTATTCCCCTGGCGCTGGGACTCGGGAATGAGCTCCTCGACCACCACGTAGATCATGGCCCCGGCGGCAAAAGCGAGGGCGTAGGGAAGCACG
>PXSX01000047.1 GCA_003022655.1 Bacteroidetes bacterium QH_1_64_81
GGGGAGGAGTACACCGACTCGATTCGGCTTGGGGGCATTAGCCGCGTCCTCGCCGATCAGCTTCGCGAGCACCTCGACACCAGTATCCGCACGACTGTCCTGGGACACATGCAGCGGGGAGGCACCCCCACGGCCTACGACCGCAACCTTGCCACCGCCTTCGGCACCCGTGCAGCCAAGCTTGCTGCCAACGGCACGACCGGAGTGATGGTGGCCATTCAGAACAACTCATTTACGACGGTTCCGCTCGAGGAGGTGGCGGGCAAAACCCGAACGGTGCCGCTCGACGTATCTCCTCTCCTCAGGTCGGGGCTCGACGTAGGCACCTCGTTCGGCGTGGAGGAGTCGGAGGTGCCAGCGACGGCAGATCCCGAGCCCCGCGTTTAAAAGGATCTGGTCGGTATTGTCGGGATCCCGGTCGCGTGCCCCTCTGTTACGTTCCGTACGATACGACTGTGGGCGTAGTCGCAGACGCATTGTCTCACCACCCCTCCCCGCCGTCATGGATCACTCCCCCTCCATCGCCGACGTTACGACCGCCCTCGAAGCTTGGGCGCCGCCCGGCTCCGCGCAGGACTACGACAACGTGGGCCTGCAGGTCGGCGACGCCGATCGGCCCGTAACGTCCGCCGTCCTGGCCCTCGACGCAACCCCTGAGGTTCTGGCGGAGGCCGAGGCCCAGGACGCGGAGCTCGTCGTCACCCACCACCCCCTCCTCTTCCAACCCCTCGACGGCGTGACGGCCGACGGGTACGTGTCCCATCTCGCCCTGCAGTTTGCGGAGGCTGGGATCGGGCTCTACAGCATTCATACCAATCTCGACGCGGCGCCCGACGGGGTGTCGTTCGCCCTCGCCGAGCGGCTTGGGCTCACCGACGTCGGGTTCCTCGACGGCTTCGAGGACACGCTCTACAAGCTCGCGGTCTTCGTGCCCGAGGACGCCTTCGACACGGTGCGGACGGCCTTGGCCGACGCGGGCGCCGGCCGGATCGGCGACTACGAGGCCTGCGCGTTCGCGACCGAGGGGACCGGCTTCTTCAAGCCCGGCTCGGACACCGATCCCCACATCGGCACGGCCGGGGGCAAGGTGGAGTCGGCGGCCGAGCGCAAGCTGGAGGTGGAGGTAGCGCGCTGGGACCTGAGTACCGTGATGGCGGCGCTGCAGGACGCCCACCCGTACGAGGAGGTGGCCTACGACCTCTATCCGGTGAAGCAAAAGAACTCGCGGGCCGGGCTTGGAGCGCTGGGCCACCTGGAGGAGCCGACGCCTCTCCAAGCGTTCCTCGATCGCGTGGCCGCCCGCCTCAACGCCGGGAGCCTGCGCTACGCGGGCGACCCCGACGCCACGGTCGAACGCGTGGCCGTCTGCGGCGGGGCCGGGAGCGACTTCATCGACACGGCCCGCAGCGCCGGGGCCGACGCCTACGTGACCGCAGATGTGAAGTACCACGAGTTCTTCAACGTGCTCGACGCCGAGGGCACCCCCCAGATGGCCCTCATCGACCCCGGCCA
>PXSX01000048.1 GCA_003022655.1 Bacteroidetes bacterium QH_1_64_81
CACAGGGAGCTACGCAGAAACCGATCATGTGCTCGGCCACGAACTGGTGCACTCGTTCCAGTACGACATCGCCCTTCGCGAGGATGGAAGCAATTTTTCGCTGCGCGACATGCCGTTGTGGTTTATCGAGGGCATGGCCGAGTACCTGTCGGTGGGCCGCAGGGACTCGCATACGGCCATGTGGATGCGCGATGCGGCCCTGCGGGAGGACCTGCCGACGATCCGGCAACTCACGCGCGACCAGCAGTCGTACTTCCCATACCGCTACGGGCACGCCTACATGGCGTACGTCGGTGGGAAGTACGGCGACGCGGCCGTGACCGATCTCTACAAGATGAGTGGACGGGTGGGGGTCGACTCGGCCTTCGTGTATACGCTCGGCATTACGGCCGACTCCCTCTCGGCGGAGTGGAAGGAGGCCACTCGCGAGGCGGTCCTGCCGGGTGCCAGCGAGCGGACTCCGGTCGATTCGGTGGGCACGGCCGTGATCGGCGAGCCCGGGGCCGACTTTCAGTTGAACATTTCCCCGGCCGTGAGCCCGGATGGGCGATATGTGGCGTTCATCTCGCGGCGCAATCTTTTCAACACAAACCTCTTTGTCGCCGACGCCGAGACGGGTGAGATCGTTCAAGAGCTCGAAGGCACTCGGTCGAACCCGCACTTCGACGCGCTTCGGTTCATCGACTCGGCGGGCGCGTGGTCGCCCGACGGGCGGCGGTTTGCGTTCATCACGTTCGCGGAAGGCCGCAACGAGATCAACACGTTCAACGTCCAGACCGGCGAGATTAAGACCCGCACGGCGATCGAAGACGTGGGGGCCATCCACAACCTGGCGTGGTCGCCCGATGGGCAGTCCATCGCGTTTTCGGGCCTCGAAGGGGGGCTCAGTGACCTGTACGTCTACAACCTTGAGGCGAAGAGCGTACGCCAGCTCACCAACGACCGCTACGCGGCCCTGCAGCCGACGTGGTCGCCCGACGGGGAGACCCTCGCCTTTACGACCGACCGAGGCCCGAACGGCACGAACTTCGAAACGCTAGAGTATGGCGAGAACCGCATCGGCCTGATCGACGTCGAGTCCGGAGAGACTCGGACCATCCGGCCCTTCTCGACAGGCATGCAGCACAATCCGCAGTTTAGTCCAGATGGCCGAAGCATCTACTTCATTGCCGATCAGGACGGGTACAAGGATGTCTACCGCCACGACCTGGACGAGGAGGCGACGTATCGCGTCACCGAGATCCAAACGGGAGTGAGCGGAATCACGGCCCTATCGCCGACCCTGTCGGTGGCCCGCCGGAGCGGACGAATGATGTTCTCGGTGTTCTCGAACGGCGGCTACTCGATCGTGGGGCTTCCTGAAGAAGAGACGGAGGGCGAGCGGGTGGTCCCCGACGAGCAGGCGAGCACGGCTGCAATCTTGCCGCCCGTGCAGTCGACCGACGAGGGGCTGGTGGGCAGTTACCTGGACGATCCGCTGACGGGCCTCAGGGATTTAGAATTCCCGACC
>PXSX01000049.1 GCA_003022655.1 Bacteroidetes bacterium QH_1_64_81
AGTCCTGGGACCCGGGAGGTCACGATGGGGGATCAATCAGCCCGGTCTTCCAATCCGGTTACCCCAAACTCCTCGGCGCAGTGGGCACAGCAAAAGTACTGGCCCGCTCCTTCAACCCCGTGGCCGATGATTCGGGTTCCACAACGTGCACACTCCGGGGCGAGGGCATGGATGGCACACTCGAAGCAATCAAAGACGTGGCGCTCCCCACCCATGATGACCTCGAACGATTTGTCGTAGTCGTTGCCGCACACCTCACACGTAGCCATGACAATTGCTTTTGAGTTTTGAAGACGGTCGCGAGAGGAACCGATCCGGTTGTCACCACATGTGGAAGCGGAGTGCGCTCACCGACCAATGTGACTCCAGGACGAATGTGGCCCAACGGAACCGGTCAAGGAGAAAATAAAAAAGCCCCGGACCGCGGGGCGGGGAGGGGAGGGCAACGGCCCGGGGCAAAAAGAGGAGGGGAGTGTGGAAAGCGGTGGTTGCCATCCTTCGTTAATGCACTGACACGTAAGCGTACGGAAACGACTTGCTCCGCTAACTTTCGATGAACCCGGACGATTAAAAAGAATTTTGCAGATCTGGCTCGGGTCGTTTCCGATCGTCGCCTCGGGCAAGCGATCCGCGTCACGTCAGGCCCAGGAATGCGTTCAGTGCCCCGAAGAAGGGACTCGGAGCCTCCCAGTGGGGCAGGAGGCCGCCGGAGAGGGCTTCGTGCGAGAGGTCGCGAGGATTTTGGCCGAGGAGGGCGGGAAGCCGCTCGAACGATTGCGCCGTTGACGCCGAGGGTTTGGGCGTCAGGAGGAGGGTGGGCCGGTACAGGCGGGCGTAGACGGAGCTTGCCACGTCGTCGAGGAAGAGGCTGCCGTCCACGAATCGGAGCGGCGCGCGATGGCCCCCTCGAACGTGGGCCGTCTGTTCGGCGTAGTCGAGCAGCGCGTCGGGGATGGCCTCGGGGGCCAGAAAGATCTGGCGCGCGTAGAAGTCGCGGAGGGACGAGCGGCGGGTGAGGCAGTCGTACAGCAACTCGAAGGTTCCGGTCTTATCGGCCAGCGCGAGCCCCAGGCGCCCGGGCGTGGAGGCGCCCTGCGTGTTGCCGAGGCCGGTGGGGGAGACGAGGACCAGTCGGCGCACCAGTGGGGCGGCCTGGAGCGTCACTTGGGCCGCATACTCCCCGCCCAGCGACAGCGCAATCAGGTCGGCCGGTGTGTCGGGCACTTCCGCGAGAAAGCGATAGAGCTGGCGCTCGTACAGGGCCGGACGGTAGTTGAGCGCTGCACGGGTCGATCGACCAAAGCCGAGCCAGTCAAGGGCGTAGACGGGCCGGTCCGTCGTCGCAACGAGATGCTCCGCAATCGGCTTCATCTCGATGCTCGACGCGACGGCATTGAAGCTGTGGAACAACACGAACGGCGGCCCGCTCCCGGGGCGCGCGTAGTACTGCACACGCCCATCCGGGGCCTCGAACGTGTGAGGGGCGAGGTCGAGCGCGGGCGGGAG
>PXSX01000050.1 GCA_003022655.1 Bacteroidetes bacterium QH_1_64_81
GGGCCCGCCCCGTCCCCGAACGCCTTCGGGATACGCGGCCGGATGAGCCTGCGCCTTATCGAGCGTCCGGACGCGACGACCAACGCGGCGTCCGGGCGCTTCTCTGCTCCCTCTTCCGCCTTCCGACGACCCAACCTTAGCACGCAACTGATCCGATGAGCGATTCCATCACGATTTTTGACACCACCCTGCGCGACGGCGAGCAGGCGCCGGGCGCATCGATGACTGTCCCCGAAAAGGTCCGCATCGCCCGCAAGCTCGCGGACCTCAACGTGGACGTGATTGAGGCCGGCTTCCCCATCTCGTCCCCAGCCCAGACCGAGGCGGTGACGCGCATTGCGACCGAGGTAGACGGCCCTGTCACCTGCGCCCTCGCCCGCACCAAGGAAGACGACATCGATGCCGCCGGTGAGGCCCTGACGGACGGAACGGATACCCGCCTCCACACCTTCATCGCCACGAGTGATGTGCACATCGGGGCCAAATTCGACGATCTCGGGGACACGATGCACGAGAAGCGCGAGGCCATCATCCAGCGCGCCGTCCGGGCCATCGAGCAAGCCCTCACCTACACCGAAAATGTTGAGTTCAGCGCCGAGGACGCCGGGCGCACCGACCGGGCGTTCCTCTGCGAGATCGTCCAGGCCGCCGCCGAGGCGGGCGCGACGACCATCAACATCCCCGACACGACTGGGTACTGTGCCCCGTCGGAATACACCGATCTCTTGGCGTCGGTGGTCAACTGTCTTCCCGATCCGGACGCGGTCACCCTCTCTACCCATTGCCACGACGACCTCGGGCTCGCCACAGCCAACACACTCGCGGGCGTCCGGGCCGGGGCGCGGCAGGTGGAGTGCACGATCAACGGCATCGGCGAGCGCGCCGGCAACGCCGCCCTGGAGGAGATCGTGATGGCCCTGACCGTCCGCTCGGAGCAGTTCGACGTGGAGACGGCCATCAATACCGAACACCTGACCCCGACCAGTCAGCTGGTGTCGGCGGCCACGGGCTTCCCGGTGCAGCCGAACAAGGCCATCGTGGGCAACAACGCGTTTAGTCACGAGGCGGGGATTCACCAGCACGGCGTGCTGGAGGAGCGGACGACCTACGAAATCATGTCCGCCGCGGACGTGGGGCAGGACAGCGAGCAGATTCGGCTGGGCCGCCACTCGGGCCGCCATGGTCTCTTCAATCGGCTGGAAGCGATGGGCCACGACGTCCCTGACGCTCACCGCGATGAGATCTACGAGCGCTTCCTGGATCTCGCCGACCGCAAGAAGGAGGTCTTCGAGGAGGACCTCGAGCAGATGATGGAAGACTTCGGCTCCGACGCGGTCGCATCGGCAAAGGGCCTGCCCGACAATGGTGCGGCGACCAACGGCGGCACGCCCGCCTATCGGCTCGACCACCTCTCCGTGCAGATCACCACGGACGAGGACTCGCAGGTCTCGGTGCGGATTCAGCGCGACGACGGCTCGACCCGCGAAGAGGAGGCCACGGG
>PXSX01000051.1 GCA_003022655.1 Bacteroidetes bacterium QH_1_64_81
TCGTGCCGCAGATACACTCACGAGGTCGCAGTGGAAGCACGGGGGCGGTCCCCCGTCGTACGGGTTGCCTCCCGAATCGAACCGGGTTTGGGCTGACGGTAGGATCTGCCGACGGACCGTTGCTTTTCTGACCGGCAATCCTCACCTTAAAGCTTCGGCTGGTACACCTCTTGCGATCCTTCTGGGCGGGGCACCGCATCGTGTTTGTCTCACAATTCTTTTGCTTCTGTTCCGATGGACATCGCAGTAATTGGCACCGGCTACGTGGGGCTCGTCTCCGGCACCTGCTTTGCAGAGATGGGCCACGAGGTCACGTGTGTCGACGTTGACGAAGAAAAAGTGGCACAGCTCTCGTCGGGGGAGGTCCCCATCTACGAACCCGACCTCGATCGCTACTTCGAGCGCGCCCGCGCGGAAGGCCGCCTCCACTTCACGACGGACCTGGCCAAGGGCGTCGCCGACGCGAAGACCGTCTTCTTTGCCCTGCCGACGCCGCCGGGCGACGACGGCTCCGCCGATCTCTCGTACGTGCTGGATGCGGCGGGGGATGTCGCGGACCTGCTCGTGGAAGAGACAGATTCAGAGTACCGCATCGTCGTCAACAAGAGCACTGTTCCGGTCGGCACCGGCGACCGGGTCGAATCGGTCTTCGCGGACCGGGGCCTCGAGATTGGGACGGAGGTGGATGTCGTCTCCAACCCTGAGTTTCTGCGTGAGGGGGCGGCGGTGGAAGACTTCCTAAAGCCGGACCGCGTCGTGATTGGCACCGAGAGCGATCGGGCCGCCATCTCGTTTATGAATGAGATTGCCAACGTCTGCGAGCGGGTCGGGGCCGACGTCGACAAAGTGCGACTCGGGATTGGCAAAGACCACCGGATCGGGCCGAATTTTCTGTACGCCGGCATCGGGTTTGGGGGCAGTTGCTTCCCCAAGGACGTGAAGGCCCTCGCCCGAAAGGGGCGCCAGGAGGGCTACGACTTCCAGATCCTGGACGCGGTCCTCGACGTGAACGACCAGCAGCGACGGCGCCTGGCCGAGCAGGCCAAGGACTACTTCGACGGCGACCTGGAGGGCCGCCGGGTTGCCATCTGGGGCCTGTCGTTCAAGCCGGGGACCGACGACACGCGGGAGGCGCCCTCGCACGTCATCATCGACGAACTCTTGGACGAAGGGGCCGACGTGGTGGGCTACGATCCGGAGGCGATCGAAACGACGAGGGAGACGTTCGGCGACCAGATCGACTACGCCGACGGCAAGTACGAGGCGATCGACGACGCGGAGGCGCTCCTGATTTGTACGGAGTGGCACGAGTTCCGGCGGCCGGACCTGGGGACGGTGCGAGAGCATCTGGACAACCCGCTCGTGCTCGACGGGCGCAACCTGTACGACCCCGCTCGGATGGCCGAGATGGGCTTCGAGTACCATTCCGTGGGCCGACCCAGCTACGCGCCGGAAACCAATCGAGAGGCCATCGAAGAGGCCACCGTCGAAAACGGCCAGCCGTAGCCCCTCCCTTCAGCCCCGCGCTCCCATGCCCCCCAAAATCATGCCCCACACCCTCATCACCGGCGGCGCCGGCTTTCTCGGCTCCCACCTCTGCGACCGCTTCATCGAGGAAGGCCACTCGGTGATCTGCATGGACAACCTCATCACGGGCGACACCGAGAACATCGAGCACCTGTTCGAGCTCGGGCAGGACCGGTTCCGGTTCGTGGAGTACGACGTGACTGACTACCTCCACGTCAACGGCGACCTCGACTACGTTCTTCACTTTGCCAGCCCCGCCGCGCCGGACGACTACCTGCAGTACCCGATCCAGACGCTAAAGGTGGGGGCGCTCGGCACCCATAAGGCCCTGGGGCTGGCGAAGGCCAAGGACGCCCGCCTGCTGCTCGCCTCCACGAGCGAGGTGTACGGCGATCCGCTGGTCCATCCCCAGCCGGAAGACTACTGGGGCAACGTAAATCCGGTCGGCGAGCGCGGCGTCTACGACGAGGCCAAGCGCTTCGCCGAGGCCCTCGCCATGGCGTACCATCGCTACCACGGCGTGGAGACCCGCATCGTCCGCA
>PXSX01000052.1 GCA_003022655.1 Bacteroidetes bacterium QH_1_64_81
GCGGTAGCGGGCGCGGGTGATCTCGGGCGTGTCGGTCTCGGTGCGGGCGAGGTCCACCTTGAGCATCGCCCCTTCGCCGAGGACGGGGAGCTGCTTGCCCGTCACGAAGTTGCCCAGCGAGTACGCCACCAGCTGTCCACCGTCGTGAACCTCGAACGGCTGCGGGAGGTGGGTGTGGTGGCCAGTGATCAGCGCGTAGCCCTTGGGCGGCGTCTGCTCGGGCCGCGGCTGCCGCTCGTGCTCGTAGCCCCAGTGGGGCAGGGCGATGTGGAGGCCGGGGGCGGACGGCGCACCCGGATCGCGGCGAGCCACGCCCTCGCCCGGGCGGTTCAGCCACCGGGTCCAGGCCGTCACGGTGATGTCATCTTCGATTCGAAGGCGAGGACGATCGGTCGTGCCCACCCACCGGATGTCGTGCTGTTCGAGTCGACGGAGGGTGCGACCGAAAGCGTCCGACCCAAAGTCCGTCGCGTGGTTGTTGGCGACCGACACCACCCAGCGGTCCAGCGGCCGGAGCTGGGCCAGGGCCGGAAAGATGTCCGGCGCGTGCTTCATGAGAAATGGTTTCCAGCTCCGGTCCGTGAAGATCCCCTCGAAGTTCCCCACCACCACGTCGCAGTCCGCCAACAACTCTTGTACGCCCGCCCCGAACCGCGCCTCCCGCCCGAAGAGGGGGCAGATGTCGCCGACGAAGCCGATCGTCCGGTCCGGGGCCGCGTCCCGACATTGCTGAAATCGGAGATCCCGATCGAGGGACGCGGGGCGGGGTGGCGGGCCAGTGAAGCGTCGCCACACCATCGGGATGAATTCGCTCAGGGGATACGGAGAAAGGGGGACGCGCACCAGGACGACACTTGTCGATATGCAGGAACGTTCGCAAACGCACGCAGCCGATCCATCTCGGTCGCGTGCAGATGTCTGGGAGTGGGAGAGAGGGTAAATGAGCGCAGAAGCGGAGGAAGCTTTACCGCGTTTGAACCATTGTGCACCCGCACGCAAACACGTCCACACGCTGCTCCCGATTTCCGAGGTGGCTATGTGTTCTCGACGTGCGGAGCAATAGTGTCGGCCAGGGCCTCGAATTGATCGGTGAGCGCAGGGTAAAGGGCCCGGTACCGCTCGAAGAGGGCGTCGTACCGGGCAGTATCGTCCATCGGGGCGGTATGGCCTTTTACCTGCACGGCGGCCTCGCTGGCCGTCGGCACATCCGAAAACACATCGTTCCCTACGCCCGCCAGGAGGGCCGCGCCCACCGCCGCGCCATGCGGCGTGGTGGTGTGAACCGGTGGCGTGTCGAGCACGGTGGCCAGGATGCGCCGCCAGAGTTCGCTCTGCGCCCCACCGCCGGACACGCGCACCTCGGTCGGCGCCACGCCCTGGGCCTGCATCAGGGCAAAGGACTCGCGGAGGCCGAAGGCGACGCCCTCCAGGACCGCCCGGGTGAGGTGCGCCCGCTCGTGGCGGTGGTGGAGGCCGAAGAAGACGCCGCGGGCATTG
>PXSX01000053.1:0-721 GCA_003022655.1 Bacteroidetes bacterium QH_1_64_81
CTCTATTGGATCGTCGAGGCCGGGTACGATCCACTCACCTACATCGAGAAGAACCCGGCCCGCTACCCTCTGTGCCACGTGAAGGACCGTGGCCCAGACGGCGGCATGGTGAGCGTCGGTGCCGGGACCATCGACTTTGCCTCCATCTTCCGCAAGGCCCAGTTTGAGCACTACTTCGTGGAGCACGACAACCCTGAGAACCCGATGCAGAGCATCGAGACCAGCCATCGCACGCTGAGTCAACTCCAGATATGAGGGCCCCGAAGATGCTCCCCTGCACTTCCTTTGCGCACCGTCCTTTCATTTCCAGCGTCCGTGCGCGAAGTTTGGGGATGTTCGCACGGACATGCCTCACTGATCTTCTGACTGCGCGATTATGGCACTCGACCGCAAGATTCGTTACGGCATGGTGGGCGGCGGGCCCGGCGCATTCATCGGAGAGATCCACCGCTCCGCCGCGGCCCTCGATGGGGAGATGGCCCTCGTTGCCGGCGCCTTCTCCTCCGACCCCAAAAAGTCTCGTCGGCAGGGCGAGGCCCTGCACCTGGATCCAGATCGGGTGTACGACACCTATGAGGAGATGGCCGCCCGCGAGGCTGAGCGCCCCGACGGCATCGACGCGGTCTCCATCGTCACGCCCAACTTCCTGCACTACGACGTGGCCTCCACCTTTCTCGAAAAAGGATTCCACGTCATCTGCGACAAGCCGATGACGACCACT
>PXSX01000053.1:811-2308 GCA_003022655.1 Bacteroidetes bacterium QH_1_64_81
CACGCTACGTGACCGGCCTCGGCCTGGAGCGGATGTGTGCCGACGTGGGCACGGTCGTGGAGGGCCGCGGGATCGACGACGACGCTAGCATTCTCGCCCGGTTCGAGGGGGGGGTGCGCGGCCTCATCCACTTCTCGCAGGTCTCGGCCGGAGAGGAAAACAACCTCCGCCTCCGCGTCTACGGCACCGACGCCGGGCTCGACTGGCACCAGGAGGACCCACACCGGCTCACGCTCCTCACCGACATCAACGGGGACGCCCCCCAGCAGGTGTACACACACGGCCGCGACTCGCTCGACGACTCGGTGCAACCGTTCATTCGCACCCCGCAGGGCCACCCCGAAGGCTTCATCGAGGCCTTTGCCAACCTGTACCGCAGCGTGGCCCACACGATCGCCGCCCGCGAGGCGGGGGAGGAGCCGAAACCGTGGGCCTTCGACGTTCCGACCGTTCAGGACGGAGCCATCGGGGTGCACTTTATCGAGACCGCCCTCGAGAGCAGTCGGAAGCAGGCCTGGGTCGACGCATCATACACGCCCCCGGGCACTTGATTGTGGATCGAGCCCGCGGCGTGCCCCAGAACATTACGGGGGCGGCGATTCGTAAGCCCTTTCACCCGGTAATACAATCCTCGCAGCATCCCTTACCCAAAGCGCTGTACACCATGAACCGTACCATCCTGACCGCCACCGCCCTTCTCGTTCTCTCGTCGATCGTCCTTCTTCCCGTGTGCGCAAGCGCGCAGGACATGGACGATATGGAGACCCATAACACGCTGACGCCGGAGGAGCGGGCCGATGGCTGGAAGCTCTTGTTCGACGGAGAGACGACCGAGGGGTGGCGAGGCTATAACGATGACGCCTTCCCCGAGACCGGCTGGACGGTGGAAGACGGCGTGCTCACCATCCAGGGCTCCGACGGCAGCGTGAGCGGCTCGGGCGGAGACATCGTAACGACGGACACGTACGACGACTTCATCCTAAAGCTTGAGTGGAAGATCTCTGAAGGGGGCAACAGCGGAGTCTTCTACCGCGCCATCGAGCAGCCCAGCCAGACCATCTACTGGTCGGCCCCCGAGATGCAGGTCTTGGACAACGCAAATCACCCGGACGCGAACCGGGGCGAAGATGGAAACCGGAAGGCCGGATCGCTCTACGACCTGATCCCGGCCGTGCCGCAGACGTTTTCTGGGCACGGCGAGTGGCACGAAGCGATGATCGTCGCCGAGGGGGGCCACATCGAGCACTGGCTCAATGGCGAGAAGGTGCTGGAATACGAAATGTGGACCCCCGACTGGTACCAGATGATTCGCGACAGCAAATTCGGCGATCATCCAGAGTTCGGGGACGCGCATGAGGGCTACATCGGTCTCCAGGATCATGGGACGACGGCCCACTTCCGTAACATCATGATCAAGGAGTTGTAGCCGCGCCACGGGCCATCCCAGCTGCTGAGGTTCGCCTTTTCCCAACCTGTTTCCTGCGTCATGACTGCTGA
>PXSX01000053.1:2317-2911 GCA_003022655.1 Bacteroidetes bacterium QH_1_64_81
CAACATGAACGCGCTGACGAGCGAGAACATCGTTGCCATCTGCGACATCGACTACGACCGCGTCGATCGGACCTTGCGCAACGGGGAGGGGAACGTGGCAGAGGGCTTCAAGGCCCTGCACGAGGCGTACGAGAAGGCCGACCGCTATTCGGACTACCGCCGCATGTTTGACGATGTGGCCGATGAGATCGACGGCGTCGTCATCTCGACGCCCGACCACCTCCACGCCGTCGCGGCGAAGGAGGCCATGGAGCGCGGCCTGCACGTCTACGTCGAGAAGCCGCTCACCCGGACCGTTCGGGAAGCGCGAACGCTCCTGGAGACGGCTGAGGGGACGAATGTTGTCACGCAGATGGGGAATCAGGGTCACACCCATCCCGACGGGCGCCGGGCCATCGAATGGGTGTGGGCGGGGGCCATCGGCGCGGTGCAGCAAATCTACTCCTGGACCGACCGGCCCGCCGGCTGGTGGCCGCAGGGCGTCTCCCGCCCGGACGAGCCGATGTCGGTGCCCGACGGGGTCGACTGGGACCTCTTCCTGGGCCCGGCCCCGGAGGTGCCCTACCACGAGGCCTACCATCCGTTCAGATGGCG
>PXSX01000054.1 GCA_003022655.1 Bacteroidetes bacterium QH_1_64_81
TCCTCCGACTCGTGATCCGTCATCTCCTCGGTCATCCGGAGTGCCTGCTGAATCTCCTGGGTCTCGCGGCCGTCCGAATTCGGGTCGTGGGTGAGGTATGGGCATCGGGAGGGGGCCTCGCTCAGAGACGGGGCGTCCTGGTTGGACGCCTCCGGCAGGGACCGCCCGGCCTCCGCCTCCTCCGACGGGGCAAAGAGGGCGTGGAGAAGCTCGATGCCCTGCACGAAGTCGATGCTCTCCGGGTCGACGTTCTTGAGGCGAACGATGGGGACGGCCAGCAGCTTCTGCATGATCGACTCCGTGAGACGGTCCACCTCGTCCCGGTCCAGGTCCGTGCGGTGGGCGTGCCGGTCCACCTCCTGCTCGCGAATCGTATCGAAGGTCTCCCGGATGGCCTGAATGGCGGGCTGTAGGGCCTGCTGGTGGAACACCCAAGTCACGAAGTCTTCGAGCAAGTCCTCACAGATGGCCTCGGCGGCGGGCACAGCCTCCGCGCGCCGTTCCCGCACCCCCTCCGTCCACGCCTGAAGATCATCCAGGTCGTACACTCGATAGGCGGACCGATTATCGACGGCAGGAGCGACATTCCGGGGCATCGCGACATCGACCACCAGCGTCATTCCATCGTCCGGCGCCGGCAGGGAGGCGGCCGAGAGAACAGGGTCGGGGGCATCCGTGGCCACCACGGCCAGGTCTGCCGCGGCCACGGCCTCGTGCCGCCGGGCCCACGGCGCGGTCGTGCCGCCGTAGGAGACCGCAACGTCGCGGGCACGGTCAGAAGAACGATTGACGACGGTCAGCGAGCGGGGAGAGTCGTCCGTGAGGGCTTCCAGGGCGAGCTGGCCCATCTTGCCCGCGCCGACCAAGACGACGTCCGTCTCGGCGAGCGTGTTGGGGCCCGTCGCGGGGGTGAGGTCCTGGCGAGCCATCTCGACGGCGGCCGTCGAGACCGACGCGGCCCCCTGGTCCAGGGCGGTCTCCGAAGAGACTCGCTTGGCGGCCCGAAACGCCGTGTGCAGGAGCCGATGCATCACCGAATGCACAGCGCCCGCATCCACGGCCCGCTGGTAGGCCGTCTTCACCTGAGCAAAGACCTGACGCTCGCCGAGGACGACCGACCGGAGGCCGCTCGCGACTTGCAGGAGGTGACGCACGGCGGCCTCATCCTGGACCTGGAAGGCGGTCTGCGAGGGCCACCGCTCGCCGGCCGCCTGTCCCAGCAGGGCTTCCACCTGTCGGACGTCGGCCTCTCGACCGTAGAGGTAGGCCTCCGTCCGGTTGCAGGTCGAAATGACCACGATCTCCGCGTCGGCACTGAGACTGAGATTCGCGTACAGGGCCTCCTGGTCCTCAGCGTCGAGCGCAAACGCCTCCGTACGCTCCAACGACGCACACTCGTGATTGAGACCGACTGCGTAAAACCTCATCGGGTCCGTCGAGTCCGCGAAGAACGAATTCAGAGCTTCTACTGGGGGCGCCTTCCTCTGTTCGCGAGGGGGGTGAATAAAAAATGACTTTGGGCGACGGATGCCTCTCAGCATCTCATCCGTTCCGGCCACGCGCCTCCAGGTCCGTCGCGTCTATCGCATCGAGCAGGTGCAGCACAATTTGCGACGACGATCGGGCCGCATCCTGTAGGAAGGCTTCGAAATCGACATCGGAAGTGCCGTCGGCGTGGTCCGAGATGGCCCGCACGACCAGATAGGGCACGTCGTTCGCCGCACACACCTGTCCCACGGCCGCCCCCTCCATCTCTACACAATCGCCCTCCAACTCATCGCGGAGCTGCTGACGATGGGCTTCGTCCTCGACGAACGCATCTCCCGTCAACACGCGCCCCTCCACGAGGGTGTGATCGGGAATTGAAACCTCCACAGCACGGCAACGGAGGGCCGGATCGGTCTCAAAAAACCGGCGGTCGGTAAACGGAATCTGGCCCCGGGGCAGTCCCAGAAACCCCACGACGAGGTCGTGCTGCACACAATCCGTCGCCACCACGACGTCGCCGATGTCGAGCGCCGGATTTACGGCCCCTGCCGAGCCGGTACAAATGACCGCATTTGCACCATACGCATCGATCAGAATCTGCGTGCACAGGGCGGCATTCACCTTCCCGACTCCTGCCCGAACGAGCACCAGATTGTGCCCTTGCCACTGGGCCTCATAAAACGTGAGGCCTGCCCGCTGTTCAGATCCGTGGAGCGTGCACCGGTCGAGATAGAGCTCCATCTCGACATCCATCGCGGACATGATGGCGAGGGGCATACCTGCGTGCCTTTACGCAATACGCACTACCAATCTTCCGGAAAGAGGATGCCCTCAGAAGTAGGACTACCTCGAGACCAAGGACATCTCTCGGCCTCTCCCTACCGCACGACGGAGCCGTTTTCCGCGTCCGTCGTGACCGGCACGAAGGTGCCATCCGGCTCCTCGGCCATGAGCACCATGCCCTGACTTTCAAAGCCGAACATCTCCTTCGGCTCCATATTCGCCACGACGACCACGTCGAGTCCGACCAGATCATTAGGATCCATCTGCTCGGCCACGCCCGCCAGCATCTGCCGCTCGTCGAGGCCGATGTCGACCTTCAGCCGCAGGAGTTTGTCGGCGTCGGGGACCGGCTCGGCGGCCGTCACGGTGCCGGACCGCAGGTCAAGCTCGGTGAAGTCGTCGAACGAGATGGGGTCTCTCAGGTCGTCGAGCATGTCGGTCGAAGGGGTCGATTCGGATTCTTGTGCCTCGGCGCGGTCGCGGAGTCTCTCGACCTGGGCCTCGATTTGGGTGTCGTCGATCTTTTCGAAGAGGGGGTTCGCGTCTGGGTCGGACTGGAGCTCGTGGCCCGCGGCGAGGAGGAGCGTTCCGGCGTCGTCCCATCCGCGACGGCTGTCAGGACCGGCGGGTTCTTCGCCCGGGGTGCTGGTACGCACGTCTTCGAGCCCCAGCCGGTCGCGCAGCTCCGCCGCGGCGCTGGGCAGTACGGGCTCGAACAGAACCGAGAGGGCCGCGCAGACCTGGAGGCTCACGTGGATCGTGTTGGCGCAGGCCTGCGGGTCGCTCTCGTGCGTGTGCCAGGGCTCGGTTTCGTTGAAATACTTGTTGCCGCGCCGGGCTAGTCCCATCGTCTCGAAGACCGCCTCGCGCGTCCGGTACTCCTCGTACGCCGTCCCCACGGCGTCGGGGACCTCGCGCATGGCGTCGAGCATGGCCCGGTCGGCCTTGGAGGGAGCCTCGAGGGGCGGCACGGTGCCGTCGAAGTAGCGGTGCGCAAAGGTGAGCGTGCGGTGGACAAAGTTGCCAAAGACGTTGGCCAGCTCGCCGTTCACCCGCTGCTGAAACCCGTCCCAGCTGAAGTCAGCGTCGCCGGTCTCGGGGAGCGTGGCGGCGAGGGCGTAGCGGAGCAGATCGGGGCCGTGGCGCTCGTCCTCGAAATCGTCGAGGTACTCGTGGAGCCACACCGCCCAGCCCCGGCTCGTAGAGAGCTTTCGCCCCTCCAGGTTCAGAAACTCATTCGCCGGCACGTTGTCGGGCAGCACGTAGTCGCCGTGCTCCATGAGCATGGCCGGAAACATGAGGCAATGGAAGACGATGTTGTCTTTGCCGATGAAGTGCACGAGGCGGGTGTCCTTGTTCTGCCAGTAGTCTGCCCACTGCTCGGGCGTACCCTGCTCTTCGGCCCACTCCTTGGTCGCCGAGATGTACCCAATGGGCGCGTCGAACCAGACGTAGATCACCTTCCCCTCCGCCTCCAATCCATGGCGTTCAGCCACGTCCTCCGGGACGGGCACTCCCCATGGCACGTCCCGGGTTATGGCCCGCGACTTCAGGCCCTCGTCGAACCAGCTCTTGATCTGCCCGAGGACGTTGTTTTTCCACTCCGGGTGCGAGCCGATCCACTCCTCCAGCTTCGGCTGAAGCTCCCCGAGCGGAAGGTACCAGTGGGTCGTTTCCTTGCGCTCCGGCGTGGCGTCGGTGAGGGTGCTCTGGGGATCCTCCAGCTCGGTCGGGCTTAGGGACGATCCGCACTGCTCGCACTGGTCCCCGTAGGCCTCGTCGTACCCGCAGATGGGACAGGTGCCCATCACGAACCGGTCGGCCAAAAACATGTCGGCCTCCGGGTCATAGAGCTGCTCTTCGGTTTTGAGCTCGAAGACCTCCTTCTCGTCGAGCGCCCGGAAAAAGTCCTGCGTCGTCTCTACGTGGGTGTCGCTCGACGTGCGGCCGTAGTAGTCGAAACTCATCCCAAACCGGGCAAAGTTCTCCTGGATCTGGGGGTGGTAGGTGTCGATGATGTCCTCCGGCGTCCGGTCTTCGCGGATGGCCCGCATAAGGATGGCCACTCCCATCTCGTCGGATCCACAAATGAAGGCCATGTCGCGCCCCTTCAGTCGCTGGTACCGCGCGAACAGATCGGCCGGGAGGTACGCCCCTGCCAGGTGGCCGATGTGGATGGGGCCGTTGGCGTAAGGCAGCGCGGCGGTGACGAGGAGACGCTCAGAATCGGAATTCGCCATAGAGACGATGATTTTAAATGTGGAAACCGCTATTGTCTAACGACAGAACATTCATGGTGCGAGACGGCAGTCGGCAGACGGCGGACCGCGGTGAGAGCACGTTCTGATGAAGACCTTCTGCCGTCCGTCGTCCGCAGTCGGCCGTCGCAGAGATCAATTGAAGCTCACCCCATCCAACGGATCCCCCTCCTTCTTCCGGAGCGCCTCCTCAGCGAACCAGGCCTCGTCGACCTCCTGCGTGGTGTCCGGCAGGTCCTCGTGGGGCTTCTCGTAGCCCTCGATGTCCTTCAGCCAGACGAGCGTCTTGGTCCGCTCCGTGCCATCCCGCGCCTCGAACTCGACATTTTCCTCCCGGGCCGCACAGGTTCCCTCCGCTTCATCGTACACCCCGCCGAGCTTCGGGTGACGCAGCAGGATCCGGACGCGCTCGCCGTAGTCAAAGCGACTGTCCGTGAAGTCTTTCTCACTGTACGTTGCCACAATTTATCGTTATCCTGCGTGAGGAAGTTCAGCGAACCCCCACGGGACCCCGTGCCCGCAGAGAAGTATAAAAACCAATACCGACTCGTGCGTGTTCGAGCCCCATGAGCCCCTCGTGAAAAGCCCCCTTCTGCGCCCCTCGATCCGAGACGCAGCAGACCTCCCCCGCAGAACTCCGTTCCCACTCCTACTCTTTCCCTTATGCCTTCCTGATGACTCTTCACTCGTGACCCCCTCCTCGCGACTCCTCCCTCGTGACTCTTCGACAAGCGATTCATGTCCGAACCCTCCTTCCCGCCCCGCGCGGCCGCCGTCGAACGCACCACCGCCGAAACGGAGGTTGCAATTGATCTGACCCTCGACGGGGACGGCACCTACGACGTGGACACCGGCGTCGGGTTCTTCGACCACATGCTCAATCTCTTCGCCAAGCACGGCAGCCTCGATCTTACGGTGCAGTGCGACGGAGATTTGGAGGTGGACGATCACCATACGATCGAGGACGTAGCCATTGGGCTGGGGCAGGCTGTGCGTCAGGCCCTCGGAGACAAGGCCCACATTGCCCGGTACGGACACGCCTACGTGCCGATGGACGACGCCCTGGCTCGCGCCGTGATCGACCTCTCGGGGCGCAGCTACTGCCGCCTGGACGCCTCGTTCGAGCGCGGCCACGTTGGGAATTTCTCGACGGAGATGGTGGAGCACGTGTGGCGCTCCGTCGCCGACCACGCCCGCTGCACCCTGCACCTGACCGTCCTCCACGGCCACAACGCCCACCACAAGATCGAGGCCCTCTTCAAAGCCGCCGCCCGGGCGCTGCGAGCCGCCGTCCGCCGCCACCCCGACCACGCCGAGGTCGCCTCGACGAAGGGCACACTCTCCTGATTTCGGGTCTTGGACTGGGGGCCCTGCGTGTTGAGGGGGACGCGTGCCGCCTTCCAGATGGTCTTCTCTTTCCCAACCTTCAACGTTCTAACGTTCCAACCTTCCAACGCAAACCCAATGCTTTCAGACGAAACGGTGGCCGTGATCGGCGCCGGCAACATCGGGCGTGCCCTCATCGGAGGCATGATCAGCAGCGAACTGATCGACGCCGAGCACGTGATCGCTACACGGCGCACGGCCTCGGCCCTCGACGAGATGGCGGAGGAGTTTCCGGGGCTCCGCACCACGACCGACAACGTGGCGGCGGTGCAGGACGCCTCCCTCATCCTGCTCACCATCAAGCCCCAGAGCCGCGCCGAGGTGATTACGAACATCCGGGACCACGTGGAGCGGGACGTGCTCGTCATCAGCGTCCTCGCCGGCATTACCACCGAGCGGCTGCAACTCGGCTTCGGGCAGGATCAACCCGTGATCCGGGCCATGCCCAATACCCCCGCTCTCGTGGACGCCGGGGCGACGGCCCTCTCCGCCGGCACCTACGCCACGGACGAGCACCTGGAGAACGCGCAGTCCATCTTCGAAGCGGTCGGCGATGCGGTCGTCGTTCCCGAGGAGCACATGGACGCCGTGACGGGCCTCTCCGGCAGTGGACCCGCATACGTCTACATGTTCATCGAGGCGCTTACCGACGCGGGCGTCAAACAGGGCATGTCGCGGACAGACGCCTCGAAGCTCGCGGCGCAGACCGTGTACGGCGCCGCCAAGCTGGCCATCGACACCGGCAAGCATCCCGCCATCCTGCGCGACGAGGTGACCACGCCCGGCGGCACGGCGATCGCCGCAGTCTCGTCGCTCGAAGAACACGGCCTCCGCACGATGCTCATCAACGCCGTGGGCACCGCCACGCAGCGCTCGGAGGCACTGAATGAAGAATGAGGGCAGTTGCGAACGGCGACCCTCGAGTTTCGAATCAAGCCCGCCGCTCGCTCCGCTCATTCGAAATTCGTCACTCGCAATTCGAAACTGCTATGGTCACCATCATCGATTACGGCATCGGCAACCTGCGCTCCATCGAGAAGGCGTTCGAGACGGTGGGAGCCGCGGTCCGCCGCACCGACGACCCTGATGCAGTGGCGAGTGCCGAGCGACTCGTGCTGCCGGGCGTGGGGGCGTTCCGCGCGTGCATCGATGAGATTCGCCGCCGAGACTTAGAACGGCCCATCCAAGAGGCCATCCACCGAGGCGTGCCATTTCTCGGTGTCTGCGTGGGGATGCAGCTCCTGTTCGAGACGGGCTACGAGAAGGGCGAGCACGAGGGCCTCGGGATTCTTCCCGGCCACGTTGCGCATTTTCGGGAGACGGACGTCGAAATGCCTAAGGATCTGTCGGTTCCCCACATGGGCTGGAATGCACTTGACCCCACTCGTGAGAGCCGTCTCTTAAAGGGTCTGGGGGACGCCCCGTACGTCTATTTCGTCCACTCCTACCACCCCGTCGCGGAGGAGACCGGCGACGTGCTTGCCACCACGACCTACGGCCACACGTTTCCGTCCGTCGTCCACCGCGAGAACGTGTTCGGCGTGCAGTTCCACCCCGAAAAGTCGCAGGCCGCCGGGCTGGGACTCCTGGAGAATTTTGCCACACTCCCAACATCGCACCAGCGCGAACGCGCGGTCTCGTAACGCCCACACACCGGCGGAACGGCTCCGGGGGGAGCAGCCGGCGGTGGATCCTCGTCGGCTGTGCTACAGAAACTGAACCAGGAGAAACACCAGAAAGCTCACGCCCCCGGCGGCAATGGATACGGCTCGGATCGCGCTGTCAACTGGATTTTCCACGGGCTCACACTGATCGAATTGGGGAAGCAAGCGTAGCGGAATCAGTCTTCGCTTCAATCAATACTCAAAAAAGATGCCAGTATGGTCTGTGTGCGTGTTTTAAGAGCGCGCCCGGGGATCGTGGGAGCAATCCTGAAAACGGACTGCGTAGATCTTACCAGGAGAGAAATAGAAAAGCCCGCCCCAACTGGGACGGGCTTCTACCGTTAGCAATGTAGGACTCCGGATCGTTATCCGACCGGGGAGGCGTTGAGGGCGCTGAGCCCCTTTTCCGTCTTCTCAGTCTCAAAGGCGACCTCCTGGCCATCTAAGAGGTCATCGCCCCTCGTCGAGCCGGTAATGTTATTCACGTGAAGGAAGACGTCCTCACTGCCATCCTGAGGCTCGATGAAGCCGTATCCCTTCTCGCTGTCAAACCACTTAATCGTTCCGCGTTGCATAGTGTGTTCTACCTTGTGTTTGTTGGGCGCTCCTTCGGTGCAGCGTAGCGAAATGATACTTCTTGGCGCGACGAAGCAGCGACGGAGACGCATTTCGGTGTTGAGTTGTCCATCGCACCCCTCAATGCCTTCGCAGTTCCCCTCTCATCCCGGTTCGGACGCTTCTTCACGCAGTCGCCGTCTGTCGAGGAGGCGGATGAATATTACGGCGAAGAGTATGTCCTGCTGGTGAACACTGCTTTCCGTTGCGAAT
>PXSX01000055.1 GCA_003022655.1 Bacteroidetes bacterium QH_1_64_81
ATGTTGTCATTGATTGTCATTCTTCTCGCCAGTTACTTCCTCGGCTCCATTCCGGGCGCGCTGTGGTCGAGCAAAGCCCTGCACGGGGTGGACATCCGCAATTATGGCAGTCACAACTGCGGGGCCACCAATGCCTTCCGGGTCGTGGGCTGGCAGGCCGGGGCCCTCGCGACGGTGGTGGACTTTGGGAAGGGGCTCGTGTCTGCGGGGGTCGTCGCGTCGCTCGTCCGCATCGATCCGCTTCCTGCGCTGGGCATTTTCGGCTGGAATCCGGAGGTCGTGATTGCACTGCTCGCCGGTCTCATGGCGGTGGTAGGACACATGTATCCGATCTTCGCGCGGTTCAACGGGGGGAAGGGGGTCAACACTGCCGCAGGGATGCTGTGTGCCCTTGCGCCCATCACGATGGCAATCACGCTTGCCGTGTTTGCCGTCGTCCTCTTCTCCTCGCGATATGTATCCCTAGCCTCCATCACCTCCGCCGCTGCTTTCCCCATCCTCGTGGCCATTCGCCGATATGCCTTCGGGGCTGAGCTCGACCCGAGCATTCTCATCTTTGGGGCACTTCTGGCCGTTTCCATCATTGTTGCACATCGGTCGAATATCCAGCGCCTTCTCAACGGTACCGAAAGTCAAATCATTTCTTTCCAGCCGGCGCAGGGCATGCTTGGGCGCGGGGAACTCTAAGTAATGGGTGCCTTCGGAGTTTCAGGTTTTGTCCCCGCGTTGACGGATAGGCGTGTGGGAAAACCGCCCTCAGTAATGGGTCTGGAACCGCTTTGATGGCAGCGAAGGCCTCCCGCTCCGCGTTCCGCAGACCTGCACCCACAACCTTCCATTCACAATTGGGCACTGTTCTATGGCTGCATCCATTTCGATCTTCGGGGCCGGAAGCTGGGGCACGGCCCTGGCCATCCACCTGGCCAGGAAGGGGCGTGACATCACCCTCTGGGCACGACGGGACGAAGCGGTTGAACAGATGCGACGGACCCGCCGCAATCCGACGTACCTGTCCGATGTCGACATTCCGTCGTCCGTCGACATCACGTCGGACGTCGAGACGGCCGCCGCAGCCACGTCCCTGTGGGCCATGGTCGTCCCCTCCCAAAACCTGCGAAGCGTGGCGGCCCGGCTCGGCCCGCACACCCGTACCGGAGTGACGGTGGTCTCCCTGGCCAAGGGCATCGAGAACGACACCCTGCAGACCATGTCGCAGGTCCTCGCGGACGAACTGTCGGATCTGTCCAGGCAGCAAATCGGTGTCCTCTACGGCCCCAGTCACGCCGAGGAGGTTGCCGAGGGCCATCCGACGACCGTCGTGGCGGCGGCTCCCACCGAGCCGCGGGCGGAGTGGATTCAGGATGCCTTTATGACCGACCGGCTCCGCGTGTACGCCAACACCGACGTCGTGGGCGTTGAAATCGGCGGGTCGGCGAAGAATGTCCTCGCCATCGCGGCGGGAATTAGCGATGGAGTGGGCTACGGCGACAACGC
>PXSX01000056.1 GCA_003022655.1 Bacteroidetes bacterium QH_1_64_81
AAAACGTCCCTCTGGACGAACACGATCTCTCCGGTCCAGTCTCCAGCGCGACATCCCCCCAACCCTCAACCTGGAACGCTCAACTCATACCGTCTGCCGAAGATCACTGCACACGGCCCAGCACTCGCGATCGCAGAACGCGCCTCCTGATGAGGGTCGGTGCATTCCGGCCCCCGAAGCCGGACTCTTCGCCGTTCGAACACGGCATTCAAAACGAATTCGGAGCACTCGGTACCGCGGATCGTGATTTCCGGTCGTTGGCATCAGGACCGCTACGATGAGCGCTGGCCCACCTCCCCCATCGCCACGCGGAGGCGGTTGCGGGCGCGCTCGCGGGCTGCTTCGTGCGTTTCGCGCTCCTCCCCTCGCACGCCCTCCTCTAGGCGCTGCCGCGCCCGCTCCTCAGCGTTCTCCGCCCGCTCCACGTCGATCTCGGAGGCCGGCTCAACCGTTTCGGCCAGCACCGTCACCTTGTTGTCTAGGATTTCCAGAAAGCCCCCGCTCGTGGCAAAGACGATGCGGTCCCCGCGCATGTCGGCGTACTCGTGGGCCGCCTGCGTCTTTACAATGAGGGGCCCGATCCCGAACGCAGCGATCATGGGGGCGTGGTCCTTCCGCACCTCGAAAGAGCCTTCGACGCCGGGCGCCCGGACGCCGTTGGCTGGGCCCTGGTAGGCGTGCTCGTTCGGGGTAACGATGTCAACGGTCAGTTCGTCGGCCATGGGGCAATTTCAATTTCCGAGTGACGAATTTCGGAGGCGCAGCGAAAGGCTAATACTCGCAACTCGCCATTCGCCGCTCGAAACTGATTATTTTTCGTCGCCCATCTTCTCGCCTTCCTCGATCACCTCGTCGATCGTACCCTTCAGGAGAAAGGCCCGCTCGGGGAGGTGGTCGAGTTCGCCGTCGAGAATCATGCGGAAGCCGCGGATGGTCTCGTCGATCTCGACGTACTTGCCGGGCGTGCCGGTAAATTGCTCGGCCACGAAGAACGGCTGGCTCAGGAACCGTTGGACGCGGCGGGCGCGGTTGACGGCCTGCTTATCCTCCTCGCTCAGCTCATCCATCCCCAGAATGGCGATGATGTCCTGGAGCTCCTCGTAGCGCTGCAGGATCTCCTTCACCTCCTGCGCGGTCTCGTAGTGCTCCGTGCTGAGGGCCCGCTCATTGAGCATCTGACTCGTGGAATCGAGCGGGTCGATGGACGGGTAGATGCCCTGCGTGGCGAGCTGGCGCGAGAGCACCGTCGTGCAGTCGAGGTGGGCAAAGGTCGTGGCCGGAGCCGGGTCCGTCAGGTCGTCAGCTGGCACGTACACGGCCTGGAACGAGGTAATGGAGCCCTCCTGCGTGGAGGTAATGCGCTCCTGGAGGTCGCCCATCTCGCTGGCGAGCGTCGGCTGGTAGCCCACAGCGCTCGGCATGCGGCCCATGAGGGCCGACATCTCCTGGCCCGCCTGGACGAAGCGGAAAATGTTGTCGAGGAGGCCCACGCGGGCCCGGGCGCCGGGCGGCTCGTTCATCTGGCCGAAGACGAGCGAGATGTTGCTCTCGTTGTTCATTGCGTCGAAGTCGACCTTATCGAGGTCCCAGCCCCCGGCCTCCATCGACTCCTCAAAGTCCTCGCCGTAGGTCATCACGCCGGCCTCAATCATCTCGCGGAGCAGGTCGTTGCCCTCGCGGGTGCGCTCCCCGACGCCGGAGAAGACCGAGAGGCCCTCGTGCGCCTTGGCGATGTTGTTGATGAGCTCCATGATGAGAACCGTTTTGCCCACGCCGGCCCCCCCGAAGAGGCCGACCTTGCCGCCCTTCGGCACCGGCTGGATCAGGTCCATCACCTTGATCCCGGTCTCCAGGATCTCCTGCGAGCTAGCGAGCTCGTCAAACTCGGGCGGGTCCTGGTGAATGGGATGGTGCTCGTCGACCTGCGGCTCCGGGAGGCCGTCGATCGGCTGGCCGACGACATTGAAGAGGCGCCCCCGGATTTCTTCCCCGATGGGGACGGTGATCGGCTGGTTGGTTGCCACAATGTCCTGATCGCGCTGCAGGCCGTCGGTCGAGTCCATGGCGATGGCCCGCACGCGCCGCTCTCCAAGGTGCTGCTGCACCTCTAGGACCAGGTCTCGACCCTGCTCGCGCTCAATGCGGAGGGCGTCCAGAATGTCGGGGACGCCGTCCTCGGGAAACTGGGCGTCTACGACCGGCCCGAGAACCTCGACAATTTTGCCCTTGACTTCGTTCGCTCCTACTTCCATGAAGATGAGGTCGGTTGATCGATGAAAAGACGGTGCCGGGCGCTGCGGAGTCCGTCCGCCTCATTGGGGCGGGGCCGCACCGTCCGTAACGTATACGTGCTTGGCAACGTAACGAGCACCGGCGGAAGATGCGCAGGCGGCGAATGAGAATTTCACGGTCGCGCCGCAAAGAATGCAGAAATTTCGGGCCGGGCAGGGCAATCGCATCTTAGCGACGGCAGCCTGCTTGCTGGTTCTGCGGAGGCACAAAACTCGGTGCCCCCACGCTCCCATGCCCCCATTCTCCCGCGCA
>PXSX01000057.1 GCA_003022655.1 Bacteroidetes bacterium QH_1_64_81
CCGCAGCCGCCGCGTTCGGACGACCTGCCGCAGCTCCAGCGCCACGAGTGGGCCCGCCGGCAGCGTCCGCTCGATCCACCGGTAGACCGACGCGGCCCGCCGGGACGGCCCCCCAATCTGAGCGGCCGTCCGCCGATCGACCTCCAGCCGCGTCCGCATCACCCGCAGCAGTGCGGCGTGCGTGCTCCCCACGACCCCGATCGCCACGACCAGACCGACGCTCGGCCGGCCGAACACGAGGCGGGAGAGGCCGCGGAAGAGATCCGGCCCTACCACCGCGTCGGCCACGAAACACAGCGTGATCCCGGCCAGCGCGCCCACAAAGCCCCACGGCCGCCGCCCCAGCAGCAGGTGCAAGAGGTTCGCCCCGTGGCTCGGAATCACCACTGTCAACAAAAGTGCGATGGCGAGCCAGGCGGCAGCCCCGGGCGAAGACCACGCCGCCATTACCTCCGCCGCCCACACCGGCCCCACCAGCACCGCGGCAAACAGCGTGTGGAGCGACAGCAGCGACAGAACGACCTGTCCTTGGAGAAGCCCGCTCGGGGAGATCGGCAGCGACACGTACGGCGCCATGCGCTCCGACGGGGGCGACTGCAGAAGAAATCGGCTCGCCGTCAGGGCGGGCACGAGGTACAGCATCCCGCCGTTGATCAGCCGCAGCGCATCGGCCTCCGGGTAGAGCTCCCGCAGCACGTCGCCCAGCACGTAGCTGCTCAGCCCCAGGGGAAAGAGGAAGAACAAGAGCAGGGCCAGCAGTACGATCTGACCAGCCACCGTGCCGGTGCCCCACGACGGGTCGCGGCGCCAGCGCGTCACGCGGTGCCGCAATAGGATCCGAAGTGCGCGCATATTGGGGTGGACCCATCGACACTGAAAAATCAGACACTCCGCCCCTACGCCTCAGCGGGCTCTGTCTCCTTCGGGCGAATCGCCTCGGCAAAATATGTGGTCAGGTCCTCCAGCGTGTCCGGGTCCGTCGGCTCGTCGCGCACAATCTCCCCCGCCTCCAGAATCGCAATCCGGTCGCTCACGTCCGTGACGTGGCCCAGATCGTGGCTGGAGATGAGCATCGTCGCCTCGCCCCGCCGCGCCTGCAGGATCTCCTTGAGCTGGATCTGGGAGCGGGGGTCGAGGCTGGCGAACGGTTCGTCGAACACGAGCAGGTCGGGATCCGGCAGCAGGGCGGCGACGAGGCCGGCCTTGTTCTTGTTGCCGGTCGAGAGGTCGCGGATGTACTTCGTGGTTTCCCCGATCGGCTCATCGACGTAGAAGTCGTCGAACTGGGCCAGCCGCTCATTCACCGTCGCCTCGCTCAAATCGTAGGTCTGCCCCACGAAGTGCCAGTACTCGTCCGGCGTGAGGAAGTCGATCAGGAACGAGGGGCCGAGGTAGGAGCCGGTGCGCGTCTTCCAGTCGAACGCGTCGGCCACGACGTCGCCGTCGAGCTGAACGCGGCCCTCGTCGGCCCGGATCA
>PXSX01000058.1 GCA_003022655.1 Bacteroidetes bacterium QH_1_64_81
AAGAGGTCTCCGCTGGACAGCTCCATGCGGTAGATGTCCTTGAACCCGTCCTGAGTGCTAATGAAGTAGAGGCTCTGTCCGTCCGGCGCGAACTGCGGGTTGTGGTGGAGTGCATCGCCGAAGGGCTCGCACACCGTAATCTCTCCGCTCGACACGTCCACCAGCCCGAGGTCCATGTTCGAGGAGGGAGCAAGCGTCTTGAAGTCCGTTTCCGCGCGGTCGGTCGTAAAGGCAAGGGTCTCGCCGTCCGGCGCCCAGCTGGGCTGGAGGTCCGCATAGCGGTCATTGGTGAGCTGCCGCACCGACCCTGTCTCCAGGTCAAGCACGTAGAGGTCGCTGATGCCGCCGTTGGTGCCCGCGAAGGCGAGCCTCGATCCGTCCGGCGACCACGTGCCCGCCGAGCTCATGAAGCGCAGCGCGTTGAAGTGGGTCGTGGTGCCCGCCCGGTCGAGCTCCGCGATCCCCTCGCCGGTCCGGGCGTCCGCCACGTACAGGTTGAAGGAAAAGAGCTCCCGCTCCGAGATGAGAAGTGGGTGGTGGTGCCTGCCCGGTCGAGCTCCGCGATCACCTCGCCGGTCCGGGCGTCCGCCACGTACAGGTTGAAGGAAAAGAGCTCCCGCTCCGAAATGAACGCCACGTAGCGCCCATCAGGGCTGAGGGAGGGAGAAATGTTGACTCGGCCGCCATTCGTCTCTGGGGCCAGCACGTTCTGCCCGGCCGAGTCGGGCGGCGTTCGTCCCTCCATGAGCGGGAGATAGGCGTCGCGGGTAGCCTCAGCCCACTCCTTTGTGAGCGAGTCGGGCGAGACACCGAAGAGCTCTACGTACGCGGAGTCGAGCCCCACCTGTCCCCCCCGCTTGAAGAGATCCGTCACGGACTGGTCGCCGTATTTGCCCCCGATGTAGGCGAGATAGGCCTGCCCGTAACGGTACGGGAAGTATTCCCGCGGATTGGCCAAGTCCTCGAAGGACGGCATGTCGTCGCGGCGCACCGCGTCCCGCATCCACATGGCCGTGTGCGGGGACTGCCGGCCTACCGAGAGGTATTCTGCCATTCCCTCCACCAGCCACGTCGGGAGATCCTGAAGGCTGACGCCGAGACTGTCCGCATTGAGCCCGAGATCGTACTGGAAGGAGTGCACGAGCTCGTGGCCCAGCACGTGGCTCGTCTCGCCGTATGACGGGGAAAGGGGCATCACGACCCGCTCGCGGAGGGGCTCGGTGAAGCCGCCGGTGCCGGGGCCGAGGGGCGCCTGCGTAACGTTGGTTTGCTGAAAGTCGGCGTCGTTCGCGTAAAAGATGATCGGCTTCTTCTCGTCGAAGCGGTGCAGAAAGATCTCCGTGTGGCGCTCGTACCAGCGCTCGGCCATGCGGGCCGCATCGCGCACCGCCCGCTCCTCCTCCGGGTAGAAGTAGAAGGTGAAGTGCTCGGTCTCCAGCGTCTTAAAATTGAACGTGTCGTACTGGACCTTATTCTTCCCGAAATATTGCGCGTGCGTGTCCGGCACGCCGAGCACTCCGAGCGTCGTCAGTGCGAGCAGCAGGGCGGGAATCTTCAGCAAACGAGGGCGCATGGGGAGGAGACGGAATTGCGAGAGGAAACCAGTCGGGGCACCCCGAGACTCGGGGGAACAGGGTCACCCAACGCGCTCGGACCCTGTGGTATTGCTTCGATGGGCCCGGCAGCCCATCGTTACGAAAACGATCGGCCGGAGAATCGTCCGCC
>PXSX01000059.1 GCA_003022655.1 Bacteroidetes bacterium QH_1_64_81
GCACGACCTACGAGGGCCGCACCCTCCCCTACCTCGTCGTGACGAGCCCGCAGAATCAAAATCAGCTCGATCGGCTCAAGCAAAACAGCCGGCGCCTCTCGGCCCCGTCGCGTCTCTCGGCGGCGGACCGGGATCGGCTGCTGCAGAACCAGCCGGTCTTCGTCTCCTACAGCTACAACATCCACGGCAACGAGCCAGCCTCTACGGAGGCGGCCCTGCAAACGGCCTACCGTCTCGCCGCGGCGCAGGACGATAGCACGCGGGCACTGCTCCAGGACGCGGTCGTGATCATGTACCCCACCGTCAATCCCGACGGGCGCGACCGCTACGCCTACTGGGCCCGGTCGATGCAGCGTGCCCAAGTGGCCACCGAGCCGGCCGACATCGTCCACGATGAGCCGTGGCCACAGGGGCGCACCAACCACTACTGGTTCGACCTCAACCGCGACTGGGTGTGGACCATCCACCCCGAAATGGAGGGCCTCACGGAGGTCTACCAGACGTTCATGCCGCAGGTGCACGCCGACTACCACGAGCAGGGCTACAACGACCACTACTTCACCATGCCCGGCACCACGCCGCGCAACCCGCTCCTGCCGGATCGCTACGTGGCCTGGGCCGATACCTTCGGCCGCGCCAACATCGAGGCGTTCGACCAGCAGCAGGTCGCCTACTTTACCCGCGAGGCGTTCGACTTCTTCTACCCGAGTTACGGGTCGTCCTACCCCAGCATCATGGGGGGCATCGGCATGCTGACCGAACAGGCGGGGATCGGGGCCGGCCGGGCCGTCGAGAACGAGGACGGATACACGCTCACCTTCCGGCAGCGTGTGCACGACCACTATACCACGTCGCTGGCCACGATCGAGGCCGCCGTCGACAACCGACGGGCGCTTCTGGAATATGACCTCACGGCCCACTCGCAGGCAAGCAATACGGTCGAAACGGCCGCCTATGTCTTCCCCGACGACGAGGGCGATGGGTACCTCTACGACGTGATCGAGATCCTGCGCCATCATGGCATCGAGGTGCAGCGGACGACCGAGGCCACGCGGCTCGATGACGCGCTCGACTACCGCACCGGGGACCGAGCCGACCGGCGGGTGGACGCGGGCGCCTACGTGGTGCCCACCGATCAGCCGCGCCACCTGTTCGTGAACACGCTCCTTCAGCGCCAGGTGACATTCCAGGATTCGGTGATGTACGACATGTCTACGTGGTCGGCGCCGCTCGCGTACAACCTGGAGGCCTACAGCACGCGGGAAGCGCTGGGGGTGGCGACCGAATCGGTGGACGCGGCGCCGACGCCGGAGTCTGGAGTCGAGAATCCGGACGCCCGGTACGCCTTCGTCGTGGCGTGGGACCAGCGCCACGCGCCCCGGGCCCTGGCGGCCCTCTGGGAGGCAGACTACCGGGTCCGAGCGGCCCGCGAACCATTCGACATCGGATCGCGGTCGTTCGGGGCGGG
>PXSX01000060.1 GCA_003022655.1 Bacteroidetes bacterium QH_1_64_81
GCTGTTCTCCATGAAACGCTTCGAGGAGTTGTTCGCCGAACTGACTGACAAGGTGGCCCGCCAGGATCCTGACTCGGGCACCGTCGAGGCCGTCAACGAAGGCCGCCACGCCATCGGCAAGAAGGTGCTGGAGGAGGCCGGCGAGGTGTGGATGGCCGCTGAGCACGAAGGCCCCGACCGCACCGCCGAGGAAATCTCGCAGCTCCTCTACCACCTCCAAGTCCTCATGATTGCCTGCGACCTCGACCTCGAGGACGTATATGAACATCTTTGACTGCGTGTGGGCGTGTTTGCGTGTGGGCGGTTTCGCTTTCGACAATCCGACACCCACACCCCCAGACGCCCATGCGCTGGAATCTTTACCGCGACCACCGCGGCTCCGAACCCACCTCGACCACAATAGCTGCCCCCCTTAATGTTACAAATCGCCCTCCCCAACAAAGGCGCCCTCGCGGATGGGGCCGTGGACTTGGCCGACGAGGCCGGCTACCATTGCCGCCGCCGCGGCCGCGAGCTGTCCGTGCCCGACCCCGATCACGGCGTCGAGTTCCTCTTTTTGCGCCCCCGTGACATCGCAACGTACGTGAGCAACGGCATTATCGACCTGGGCGTGACGGGGCTCGACCTTACGTACGACAGCGGGGCCGACGTGACGCACGTGCTAGACCTCGGCTTCGGAGCGGCTCGCTTCTGCTACGCCGCCCCCAAGGACAGTGCCCTCACGCCGGACGACTTCACCGCCGAGACGCGCATCGCTACCTCCTACGACACCCTCGTCCGCCGCGACCTCGATGAGCGCGGCGTAGACGCCCACGTGATCTCGCTCGACGGGGCCGTCGAGATCTCCATTCAACTCGGCGTAGCCGACGTGATCGCCGACGTGGTGCAGACGGGCCGCACCATTGACGAGGCCGGCCTCGCAACAATCGGCGATCCCATCCTCAATACCGAAGCCGTCCTGATCGCCCAGAACGGCGCGACCATGCGGCACGAGGCTGCACAGCACTTCGCGGAGCGGGTGAAGGGCATCATCGTCGCCCGCGAGTAC
This sequence comes from Bacteroidetes bacterium QH_1_64_81, assembly GCA_003022655.1. The sequence goes on from PXSX01000060.1 coordinate 1,049, forward strand.
GTGGTCGTGGAGTACGACCTGCTGGAGGATCACCTGCCGGAGGCCCGCGAGATCACACCCGGTATCGAGTCGCCCACCGTCTCGCCCCTGAGCAAGGAGGGCTGGGTGGCCGTGAAGGCGATGATCGAGACGTGCGGAAGGATGGATGTCTAGACGTGCGTGCTTCCATACTTCCGCACTTCCAAACCTCCACACTTACCGATACTTGCTCAGGAGCTGACCGCTGAGGCGGAGGAGCTCCACCTCGGCCTGCTTCGCTTCGAACTGCGCCGTAAGGAGCCGGCTCTCGGCCTGGATGAACTGCTCCTGCACCTCGCGGAGCTCGACGCTCGTGATGGTCCCAAGCTCAAACTGCTCCAGCGCCACGTCGACATTGGCCTGCACGGCCTCAAGGTTTCGTTGCTCAAGCCGGACGAGACGGAGGCGATTTTGGTACCGCTCGTAGGCACTCGTCAGTTCGGTCGTCAGACGGGTGCGCACATCTTCGACGACGAGGCGCGCATTAGTTGTCCGAATCTCGGCGTTTTGCGTGCGGCGCCAGCGGTTGAGGCCGTCGAAGAGATCGAACGTGAGCGACACCCCATAGGAAAAATCCGTGCTGCTGCTCTCCTGCAGGAAGCCACTCTCGGCGTCGAGCTGCGAGTAGCCGTACCCCGCCGTCACGTCGAGGGAAGGAAAGAAGTCGGCACGAGTCTCCCGTTTTGCGGCCTGTGCGGCCTGCAGTGCCTCTCGGGCCTGCGTCAGCGCGGGGCTCTGCCGGAGGGCCGTCTCTTGAAGCGAGCCATATCCGAGGCTCGTGTCCACCGCGATCGACGACGTAACGGCGTAGCGCACCGACGCGTCGCCGGAGCGGCCCAGGAGCCGATTGAGGCGGCTCTTCGCGTTGACGAGCTCGGTCTGCTGCCGCAGCACCTGGGCCGAGTCGGCGTTGAGGTCGACCCGTGCCTGCCGCACCTCCAGGTCCGACGCCGAGCCGAGCTCTTGCTGCAGCTCCACGATGCGGAGGCGCTCGCGGGAGACCGAGACCGCCTCGCGCAGCACCGCCAGTTGCTGCTGCCGCCGCGCCACGTCATAATATCCCTCGATCACGTCGGCCGCCAGGGCCTCCAGTTCCTCCATCGTTGCGGCCGCCTGCCGGTCCCGCTCGGCCCCGAGGCGATCGTACGTCGCAAACGGCCGCAGCCCGTCGAACACGGTCCACCGAAGATCGACCCCTGCGTTGGATTGAGTGGTCTTCGCTCCGTCCGTGTTCTGCGTCTGCCCCCCAAGAAACGTCTGATCGGACGACGCGACCGTCTCCGAGTACCCGGCCTGCCCCGTGAGCGTCGGCAGAAAGCCGGCATTGCCGACCGAGACGTTATTCTCGGCGATGTCGACCTCGCGCCGCGTCGAGGCGAAGGGTGTCGGGCGCCGGTTGCGCCTGAACGGACGCCGGAAAAAGCACTGCCCCAAGGAGAAACAAACCCGCGGCGAGACGAAAATGACGGATCATGTACGGGAGACGTGGAGAGTGATTCGTGATGCGTGAGATGTGATGCGTGATCGGGGATCGAAAGGCAGCCTCACGTATCACGCCTCACGTATCAGACATGCAATACGAAATACGCAATACCGGGAGCAGCGCTTCTATTCGGATGGCACCTCCTGTTGTTGCGTTGTCACGTCTTCGTCGGGCAGCCCGTCGCCCGTGGCCGCTCCGTCGCCGCCCACGAGGACCGGCCCGGCGTCCTCGCTCGTGAAGTACGTGTACGTGGCCGGAATGACGTAGAGCGACAGGACGGTCCCGATGAGGAGCCCACCGATGACGGCGATGCCCATCGGCATGCGGCTCTGCGCCCCGGCCCCCAGCGCCAGCGCGATGGGCAGCACGCCGAGGACGGTGGAGAGGGCCGTCATGAGGATGGGCCGGAACCGCACCGCCGCGGCCTC
>PXSX01000061.1:0-2856 GCA_003022655.1 Bacteroidetes bacterium QH_1_64_81
CATCATCCTGTTTCTGATGCTCGCGCTGGTGGGGGAGGGGCTGCTTTCCTTCGGCGAAAACTACCTCACGCAGTGGATCGGGCAGCAGGCCATCTACGACCTGCGCACCACCCTCTTCCGCCACGTCGAGAACCAGCCCCTCTCGTACTTCGACCGGACGCCCGTGGGCCGCGTCATTACCCGCACCACGAGCGACGTGGAGGCCCTCAGCGATGCCCTGTCCTCGGGGCTCGTCTCGGCACTGGGGGACCTCTTCAAGCTCTTCTTTATCGCCTACTTCATGTTCACCCTCAACTGGATGCTCGCGGTGGTGACGCTGCTGGTGATGCCGCTGATGGTGTGGGTGACGTTCTGGTTCCGGCAGAATGTGCGGGAGCAGTATCGCGAGACGCGCAAGCAAATGGCCCGGATCAACGCCTTCATTCAGGAGCACGTGACGGGCATGCATATCGTCCAGCTCTTCGGGCGGGAGGAGGAGGAAAACGAGCGGTTCGAGGGCATCAACGACGACCATCGGGCCGCGCACCTCCATACGATCTTTTACTACGCGGTCTTCTGGCCGTCGATCGAGTTCATCTCGAACGTGGCCCTGGCGGCCGTGCTGTGGTTTGGGGGCTTCCGCGCCCTCGGCGGCTCGGCCCTTACGCTCGGCGTCCTCGTGGCGTTTATCCAGTACGCGCGGCAGTTCTTCCGGCCCATCCGCGACCTCTCGAACCAGTACGACACCCTCCAGCGGGCGATGGCCGGGGCGGAGCGCGTCTTCAGCCTGCTCGACACCGACAAGAGCCTCGACGAGCCCGCGGCGCCGGTGGAACTCGACACGGTGGAGGGCACCATCGAGTTCGAAAATGTCTGGTTTGCCTACGAGGAAGACAACGAGGGCACTCCCGACTGGGTGCTCAAGGACGTGTCGTTCACGGTGGAGCCTGGCGAGACGGCGGCGCTGGTGGGAGCGACGGGAGCCGGCAAGTCGACCGTCATGAACGTGCTGCTCCGCTTCTACGAAATTCAGAAGGGCCGCATCCTCGTGGACGGGCACGACATCCGAGACCTGCGGCTGAAGGACCTGCGCCGGCACGTCGGCCTCATTCCGCAGGACGTGTTCCTCTTCAGCGGCTCGGTGCGGCGCAACCTGACACTCGACGACCCAGGTGTGGACGAGGACCTGATGCAACGGGCCGCCGAGACAGTCCAGGCCGACCGGCTCGTTGAGCGGCTGCCGGAGGGATACGACCAGGACGTGAAGGAGCGCGGCTCGTCGCTCTCGCGGGGCCAGCGACAGCTCCTGGCGTTCGTGCGCGCCCTCATCTACGACCCGGACGTGATGGTGCTCGACGAAGCCACCTCCAGCGTCGACACGGAAACGGAGGCCCTCATTCAGAACGCCCTGGAGCGAGTTACGGAGGGACGCACGACGCTCGCCATCGCCCATCGCCTCTCCACGATCCAGGACGCCGACACGATTTTGGTGATGCACAAGGGCGAGATTCGGGAGCGAGGGACGCACCAGGAGCTGTTGGCGATGGACGGCCTCTACCGCAAGCTCTATGACCTCCAGTACGCCGATCAGGCTGCGTCGCGGGGCGATGACGCCCGGGCCGACCGGCGCGTGCAGGCGTAGACGGTTGGGGATGAGCGAAAGGTGCGAATGGGAGAAGAGCGCGTTTCCGAAATGATCACACTCGGACGCGTAACGAACGGCCGGGACAAGATACTTCCTACCTGTGCACAGGTGGCAGAGCGCTGTGGGCGTGTTTCCCAGCCGCCACCGGATCCTCTGTCAGCGACGGACTGCTTTCGGGATGTCTGACGACCGTACCGCCATTCTGTTCTTCAGCCACCGCCCCGAGCGGGAGTGGCAGAACAAGCAGTTCGTACGGCGGGACTACGCCAAAAATCGGCAGGTCGCCGAAGCCCTCTACGAGCACACGCGACAAGCGGTGGCCGAGAGCAGCGTTCCGGTGCTGGAGGTCACCGACGCCCGGCAGCGGGGCGATTCGTTTGGGGCGCGGCTTGCCAACGCCTTTGCCGGCGCGTTCGCGGCGGGGTACGACCGTGTCATTGCCGTGGGCAGCGACTGTCCGACCCTGCACGAGGTGGACTGGCAGGCCGTCGCGGATCGGCTGGATGGGGACGCGCCGGTCCTGGGCCCGACGCCCGACCAGCAGGGAGCGTACCTGATCGGCCTCACCCGAGCGCAGTTCGACCGGCAGGCGTTTGCAACTCTTCCCTGGAAATCGCCCGCGCTCTTTTCGGCTCTTAGCCGCCATCTCGCAGAGCGAGCCGGGACGGAGCCTGTGCGGCTCGCCCCGCGCGACGACGTGAATGGTCACCGGGACCTGGTTGCTCTGTTGCGTCACCCCACGTCTCCTCCTCGCGCCCTCGTCGTGCGCCTCCGTCGAGCACTGGGAGGTGCCGACCGCACATCGGGAATACCGGCCCGAGTGCATCCTGTCGGTTTTCGGGCCGCATGGCCCGTAGGCGATCGAGCGGGCAATGTCTCTATGTCTCAGGACGGCTGCTCTGTGTGTTGCTTGGAGGGCCGGATGCCTAAGCAGTCCGTGTTCGGCAACCGTGCCCTCCGTGTCTCTCGGCTCCCCTGAGGTACGGGCGGCGTCCCTGCGTAGCACGCACGTCTCCCGGTTCACGCCCGCCACCGTCGCGGACAGGTGGCTCGGAGAGAGCCCCTCGCTCGGCCTGTCGCCTATGTCTTCCCTGCTCTACCATGATTGCGCGATACGTTCCCTCCTCATCCTGGACTCCTCCGTACATCGTTCTTGCTGCTCTCCTGATCCTCGGCCTTGGCGCCGGAGGCGCCCCCGTGGCGCACGGGCAAGCTAGCCTCGAAGTGCACGC
>PXSX01000061.1:3053-4911 GCA_003022655.1 Bacteroidetes bacterium QH_1_64_81
ACGCCGAGGGGTCGCCGAGGTCAACCGGGTGAATGCGGAGGTGTCGTCGAGCCTATCGGCGGCTTCCCTCGAAGATCTCCCCGTGGAGGGCCGCAACGTTACACAAAGCCTCTACCGCCTTCCCAATGTGACCCCGTCGACCGGCTTCTTTCCGGAGGCGCCCAACGTAAGCATCAACGGCGCCAACGGCCTCTACACAAACTATCTCATCGACGGGATGGACAACAACGAGCAGTTCCTGGGCGGGCCGCAGTTCGAGGTGCCGACCGGGGCGGTGAAGGACGTGACGGTGCTCACGAGCACCTACTCCGCCGAGTACGGGCGCACGGGCAATGGCATCTTCAACGTGACCACGAAGTCTGGCAGTAACCAGTTCGAGGGCGAAGCCTTTTATCTTACGCGTCCGGGGCAGCCCATCGACGGGGAATTTACGGACGCGAGCGGAAACGAACTGCCACGGCGCGACCTGTCGGGCAACGCGGTGCAGAATGGATTCCAACGGCACCAGGGCGGCTTCGCGCTCGGCGGCCCTATTGTGAAGGACCGAACCTTCTTCTTCGCCAACCTGGAACACACGACCGACTGGAAAGACAATCTGCTCGACGCGCCCGGCGTCCGCCAGACGATTGACGGGCAGAACCAGTTCACCTACTTCTCGGGGCGCATCGATCATCACTGGAATGACCGATGGCGCTCCACGGCGCGGGTGAATGCCAATCGCGTGCGCATCGATCGGCAGGGGGGCGGCCTCACCGGCGGCGTCACGTTCGCCAGCGCCGCCAATACGCAGCGGCGCGACGGCGTGCACCAGGATCCGCAGGGCACTACCGTCGCCGTGCTCGGCAACCCCGGCTTCACGTTCGACAGCGTGGAGAATACGATTCAACTCCAGCAAAAACTAACCTATCGACTCGGCTCCCACACGTTGAAAGCGGGGGGCGACGTGCTGGTGTCCGACCACAGCCTGGCGGGCGGCGGCAATCCGAACGGCAACTACGTGGTGCGCCTCCAGGATGAGGCAGCCCTGTCCGCCTTTCAAAGCCTGGACGAGCTGGGCCCGGGTCTGAGGCCCGGGGACCTCCGCTCCATCCAGAATCAGTTCACGGTAGAGAACTACAGCGTAGAGCTCCGCCCGTCCACGTTTGGGAGGCGGCAAGATCTGGTGGGGCTGTACGTCGAGGACCAGTTCGCGCCCGTGCCGAACCTGACGGTGACCACAGGGCTGCGGTGGGACTACGACAGCCTCACGGAAGGGGGCGGCGGGCCGGAGGAGGCGGACTGGAACAACTTGGCTCCGCGCCTCAGCTTCAACTACGCGCTCGACGGCCGCACGAGCCTGCGCGGGGGCTACGGCATCTTCTACGACAAGATCGTCTACTCCGCCGTCAGCGACGCGCTCCAGCAAAACGTGAGCAGTCCGGCCTACAAGGACCAGATCCGTGTGCTCATCGACCAGGGCATCCTCCCGAGCGACACGGATGTCGACGAGGTGACCTTCAGCGGCAATCGGAGCGCGAGCTTCCAAGACGTAGACTACCTGGAGGGGCCGACCGGGTCAGAGTTGAGCAGCGGTCAGATTGCGGCGTCGTTCAGCAACGAGCGCCGCATTCTCAACCCCAACGGCTACGAAAATCCGCAGACGCACCAGTTTTCGCTGGGCGTGCAGCGGCAGTTTGGCGACGACCTGCTGGCGTACGTGGACGTCATCCACACCCGCTCCTACGACCAGTTTCGGCTCCGCGACCTAAACGCGCCGGATCCCTACGACATCTCTGCCCGCGAGCTGGCCATTAATCGTGCAGAGAATCTTCCCCGCTCCCGGGTCGAGGCCGACAAGACGCGGCCCGTCGACCTTTTT
>PXSX01000062.1 GCA_003022655.1 Bacteroidetes bacterium QH_1_64_81
CAGCGCCACGCCCGCCAGCGCCTCCGGCCCCAGCCGCCCTACCATCACCGTGTCCACGAAGCCCATGGAGATGTGCGCCAGTTGGGCGGCCACCACGGGGCCGGCTAGACGAAGGGTGGCGCGCAGCTCGGTGCGGAGGGCGTCGGGCACTTGCAACACAGACAGGCGGGGATACCACAGGAAAGCACGAGGCGAGAAAAGCACGAGGCGTAGGATGAACGCGGCCCCCATCCTCCCGTTCTCAACGAGGCCGACAGACCTGTTTCCTACCGAAAAATTTCTCGTTCCTTGAGGTCTCCTCTGCAGCAGATCCCTGCTTCGGAACCTGCCGGTCTTGTGTCATCGATGACAGGTCTGACACATCTCTGACACGCACGTGAGACACGAACCGAAGCGCCTGCCTTGCCTTCCTTCCTCGCCGCCCCTCCCCCACGTGGCGTCACCGCCGAAGCGGACACATAATCGTATTCATTCTGTGAATCGATGGCGGTCCGCGCAATTCGTAATGGGAATTGCCAGTTTATGTGGCACATGGATATGCAGAACGGGTCTCCCCTGCGGCACCGTCAGGCGAAGCCCCCCAACGCTCTGCTCCTTCGAAACAGACATTCGACGGGCGCGCACATCGTCGCACGTCTATCCACTCCGCAAGACCTCTTTCGCACAACCAGCATACGGCCTAATGAACAGTTTTCGACCCCAACGAACTTCGCTTGCTCTTATCTTTGCGATTGCATTCGCATTCGTCGCCTGCGACTCGGCGGGCCCCTCTTCCAGCGACACCGACGTGCAGGTGGGCTTCTCCACGACCTCGCCGTCGGCACAGTCGAGCAGCCTGACCACCAGCACGTTGGGCGGCGGAGCGGCGGACGAATCTCTGGTGCTTTCCGGTTCGAACGGCACGCTGCAAATTGACGACATGCGGCTGATCGTCGACGAAGTCGAACTCGAAAGCGAGGCCGATAGCGCAGAGTTCGAATCGGAGAAGCCGTCCTTCCTCGACCTTCCGCTGGACACGACGGAGGTCGCGTCGGTCGTCTCGGGGCAGGTACCGCCGGGGCTCTACAATGAGCTCGAATTCGAGGTCGAGGACGCTGAACTTGACGACGGAGACGATGATGACGGGATTCAGGCTCTCCGCGATGACATCGACGCGGCCGGCTTTAACAACTGGCCGAACAACGCCAGCATGGTAGTCGTCGGTGAATTTACGCCCGAGGGAGACACGGCCCGTTCGTTCACAACGTACTTCGAGGCCGAGATCGAGGTCGAAGTTGAGATGGAAGACCGCTCCTTCGAAGTCGGCACCGACGACCCCTCCCGTCGGTTGACTATCCGGCTGGACCCGGCCCAGTGGTTCCGCACGGACGGGACGGTGAAGGACCTCTCGCAGAACGATTATGACCAGCCCAGCGACGTGGTCGAGTTCGAGGCGGAATACGAGTTCGAAAGCGGCATATCCGAGATCGAGTTCGACGACTAACGGCCTGCCGGCCCTTATTCGTCGGGCCGACCGGATTGAATGGAAGTTTGCCTCCGCGCGGGCAGAGCTGGTCACTCCGTCCGCGCGGAGGTGTTTTGTGGCCCGGTGCGATTGCGTTTCCCGCGATTCAACTTGATCTTGCGTCCATCCGAACAAGACCTGTCCGCGGCCAACTACGAGGGCCCAACGACCGGGCCGTCTTCGTTCGGACGTCCGCTGCGTCGCACTCCTCCTCGTTCCCTTCTCCCCCAATGCCCGGCTCCGTGTCTTTCCTCACCATCCTCAGCCTCGGCTTCGGACTCGCCCTGTGTGCGGCCGCCTCCGCCCACGCCCAGGAATCCTCGTCGGGCGCCGCCCCCGACGACCTTGAGGCCCGCGCCGCCGACCTCGTCAAGCAAATGACGCTCGACGAAAAGGCGGCCTACGCGTCGGGCCGGGCCTTCTGGACGACCGAACCGGTCGACCGGCTCGACATTCCGTCGATCTGGCTTGCCGACGGGCCCCACGGCCTCCGTCGCACACGCAGCCCGGACGACATGGGCATGGGCGGCAGTCGTCCGGCCACGTGCTTTCCCACGGCCGCGGGCCTGGCCGCCTCCTGGGACACGAGCCTCGTGCGGCGGGTGGGCGCGGCCCTCGGCCGGGAGGCGCAGGCGCAGGACGTGCAGGTCCTCCTTGGGCCCGGTGCCAACATCAAGCGCTCGCCGCTCGGGGGGCGCAACTTCGAGTACTTCTCCGAGGACCCGATCCTATCGGGACGCATGGCCGCCGCCTACATCGAGGGCGTGCAGAGCGAGGGCGTGGGCACGTCGCTGAAGCACTACGTCGCCAACAACCAGGAGTACCACCGCATGTCCACCAGCGCCGAGGTGGACGAGCGCACCCTGCGGGAGATCTATCTGCGGGCCTTCAAGATTCCGGTGACCCAGGCGAATCCATGGACCGTCATGGTGGCCTACAACCGCGTGAACGGCACCTTCGCCACCCAGCACAACAGGCTGCTCCGCATTCTCGACGAGGAGTGGGGCCACGAGGGCATCGCGATCTCGGACTGGGGCGCCACCCAGGATCGCGTGGCTGCCACCCAGGCGGGCCTCAACCTTGAGATGCCCGGCAACGATGCGAATGACCAGGCCCTCGTGGCGGCGGTGAACGCGGGCACCCTGTCGGAAGACACGTTGGATCGCCGCGTGCAGGAGACGCTCGAAATTGCCCTCCGCGGCGACCAGCGCCACCGGGCAGATGCCACGTTCGACGAGGCCCTGCAGGATGAGCATCATGCGCTGGCCCGCGAGGCCGCCACCGAGAGCTTTGTTCTTCTCAAGAACGAGGACGACTTCCTTCCTCTTGACGCGGCGAGCGACCAGCAGGTGGCCGTCATCGGGGCCTTCGCGAAAACGCCGCGCTACCAGGGCGCCGGCAGTTCGCGCGTGAATCCAACCCAGCTGTCGACCGCGCACGACGCCCTCACCGACGCCCTCGGCGCCGACCGGGTGAGGTACGCTGCCGGATACCCGCTCGGGGAGGAGGAGGGCGATCCCGATTCGCTGCGGGCCGCGGCGGTAGAGGTCGCCCGCACGGCCGACGTGGCGCTCGTATTCGCGGGCCTGCCGCCCGCCTCCGAGACGGAGGGGGCCGACCGCGAGACGCTCCGGATGTCCGAGGCTCACAACCGCCTGATCGCGGCCGTGGCCGAGGCGCAGTCGTCCACCGGCGTTGTGCTCTCGAACGGCTCGGCCGTCGCCATGCCGTGGCGCGACGCGCCGAAGGCCATCCTGGAGACGTGGCTCGCCGGGCAGGCCGGCGGGGCGGCCCAGGCCGACGTCCTTCTCGGCCGCACCAATCCGTCGGGCAAGCTGGCCTCGACCTTCCCCAAGGAGCTAACCGCCCCCCCAGCCCACCTCAACTTTCCCGGCGAGGACCGCGAAGTGCTCTACGGCGAGCGGTTCTTCGTCGGCTACCGCTACTACGACGAGAAGGACATTGAGCCGCTCTACCCGTTCGGCTACGGGCTGTCGTACACGAGCTTCGAGGTGAGCGACCTGACCCTCAGCGCCGACTCCGCACGGAGCAGCGAGGGGGTCACGGCGCGGGCCGAGGTCGCCAACACGGGGACGCGGCGCGGACAGGAGGTCGTGCAGCTGTACCTCCACGACCCAGAGAGCCGGCTGCGACGCCCCCCGCAGGCGCTGCGCGCCTTTCGGAAGGTGGCCCTCGCCCCCGGCGAGACCACGACGGTGCAGTTCGCCCTCCAAGGGAAGGACTTCGCTGCGTGGGACGACCGCCGCGACCGGTGGACCGTTGAGAGTGGGGCGTACGAGGTGCGGGTGGGGACCTCCTCGCGCGACCTGCCGCTGCGGGCGACGGTGACCATCGAGGGCCCGCCCGCGGACCAGGGGCCGGTGCTCGACCGCTACTCGACCATCGACCAGTGGCTCCAGGACCCGCAGGGCCGTCCGGTGATCCAGCCGCTGCTCAAGACGATGATGGGCGCCATGGGCGGGGGGAACGGCGGCGGTGAGCAGCCGGGCATGTCGGAGATCTTTGGGAGCCTGCCCCTGACGGCGCTCTCATCGCTGAGCGGGGGCGCGCTCACCGAGAACAGGATCGATCAGCTCGTGCAGCAGGTCCGCGCCGATCAGGAGGGCGGGGACCCTCCCGAGCAGCACCCGTGAGTGCGCAGCGGACTGGAGCCGTCGTGCGGGTGCCTCGTCAGCGCGGGGGAAGCATGTCGTTGCGCGTCAGGAACCGGCCCCCGATCGTGACCGGCACGGGGGAGCCGTCGGCCAGCGAGTCCGGCGAAGACGCAGCCCCCGCCGGCCCCCGGACGGCGTGGAGGTGGAGGTGCGGCTCGGTAGTGTTGCCCGTATGCCCCACCTGCGCCAGCGGATCTCCGGCTTCCACCCGCTCGCCTGCTTCTACCCGGACGCTGCCCTGTTTCAGGTGGGCCAGGACGACGTACAGGCTGCCGCGACGGAGCCAGACGTGATTGCCGACGGCAGGCTGGGCCTCGTCGGGCCATCGCTGGTCGCGGAGGCTGTCGACGGCCTCGACGACCCGGCCCGACATGGGACTGTAGGCCGTGTCGCCGTAGACGGCGTACTCGGAGAGTGAGTCCGGCGTGAGGCCGTCGGCGCGGAGGCCCCAGCCGTTGAGCTGATTGACGTCCAGGGCATAGCGCTGCGACGTGGACGCGGCGCCGTGATAGTTGAGCGGAGGCGTACCGCCGCCGTGCGCCACGTAGTACGTCTCACCGTGCAGGGGTGCCGCAAGGTCGACTGTGGACCGCCCCGGCCAGTACCCGGCTCCGCCCCAAATCAGAAGCCCAACAAAGAGCGCTCCTTCGATGAGCGCGCCCCACCGCCAGCGAATCCCCTCGTCGGTCGCAAAGGGACGATCGTAGACCCGGACGACCGACAGGAGCACCCCGAGGAAACCGGTCGCCCCGATCCCGTAGCGAAGCGGAACGCCGACCACGTCCCACCGCCCGAACAGGTACAGGACGGCCAGGACGGCGGCCGTGAATCCCGCCTCTATCAGCCAGGCGCCCACGGTCCGGAAGCGCGTGCACCACAGTTGGTAGAGAAGGTACGGCGGGAAGAGGACGTGGACGGCCGCGACGACGTAGCTGAGGACGGTGAAAAGCATCAGGGGCGGCTGCTGCTGGGCATCGTGGGCAGTGACGGGGCTCGCCGCTCGACGAGCATAACTGTTTCAGTCTGAGCGAAGCGCCTCGACCAGCGCAAATCCCGCTTCAGCCACGCGCTCGGAGGCGAGGGCCGCATTGATCAAGATGACGGCGCCGTGTCCCGTGGCGCGATCGAGCAGGGCGATGCTCTTGAAGCCGCCGGTCCCGCCCGTGTGGACGACCATCCGGTGCCCGTCGCGAGTGGTCTCGTGCCATCCGAAGCCGACTCGCGTGCCGTCCGACCCGGCGGAGGCATGAGGCGTGAGGGGGCTTTGCATCGCCCGCCCCAACGCCGAGGCCGTGTCGGGATCGGTGCGTAGGGCGCGGCGATGGGCCCGAAGGTAGCCAAGCATGTCGGCCGCGGTGGAGCGGAGGGCGCCCGCTCCGGCCAGCGCCTCGAAGTGCCAGGGCGGCACCCGGAAGCCGAGGTGGTTGTAGCCCTGCGCGAAACGCTCTTCCTGATCGTCGGTCAGGCGGAGGCGCGTGTCGGACAGGCCTAGCGGCCCGGTGATGCGGCGACGGACGAGGGCGCCGTACGTCGTGTCGGCCCGGCGGGCAAGCAGGTGCCCGAGCAGCCCCATCCCGAGGTTCGAGTACTGGTACGTCGCCCCCGGCGTCCGCGGGAGCGTGTAGTCGTCAAGGAATGCGTAGAGTGCGCTGTCGCCGTACGCGGCATACGGGTTTTGGCGCGAGGGCATGACGTCTTCGAGGTTCGTGGGCAGGCGCGGGAGCCCGGAGCGGTGCGTGGCCAGATGGGCGAGCGTCATGGGCGTGTCGCCCACCGAGTCGGCCCGCGTTACCGTCACCGAGTCCGGGAGGAGCTGCGCCACCGGCGTCTCCGGGCGGAGCTGTCCCCGCTCGATGCGCTCCGCCAGGAGCAGACCGGTAAACGTCTTTGTGATCGAACCAATCTCGAAGAGGGTGCGGGCCGTGGGCGCGGTGCCGGTCGAGTCGACGGCGCCGAAGGAACGCACCGACGTGCCGTCGTCGT
>PXSX01000063.1 GCA_003022655.1 Bacteroidetes bacterium QH_1_64_81
ACCTTGCGGATTTGCTTGATGGTCTCCTGGAGCTGGCTCACCCCTCGCATGCTGAACCGGTCCGCGTGGATAGGCACGATGATGCCGTCGGCCCCCGCGAGCGCCGTGGCGATGCTTCGGCCGAGCGACGGGGGACAGTCGATGAGACAGTAGTCGTGATTCTTCGGGGAACTGGAGTTTCGCTGGACCTCTGCCGTGCGGAATTCCTGGATCCGACAGCGAAACTGTTGGGGGAAGACTGCGCTCCGCCCAATCACCGCGTCGAAGCTGGCCGCCGCCATGCGCCGATCGGACGGAATGAAATCGATCCCGACCGTGTCGGACGAGCGAAAAATGTTGGCGAACGTGCGCTCGTCTGCGTTTTCCCCGTCCCAGGCGGCAAGCGGGTCGAAAATGGTCGCGTCGTCCTCGGTGGCCTCTCGTCCCATGAGCCAATCGGTGGCGTTCATCTGGGAGTCGTAATCGACGACCAGTGGATCGTGGCCCTTGTGTTTGAGGGCCGCAGCGAGGTTGACGGTCGTGACGGTCTTTCCAACCCCGCCCTTCTGATTGATGACAGCGACGGTGTACATGGGCCTCGTGGAGTCGACGTGGAAACAGAGCTGCGACGTGTACCAGCGTCCATCCTGAGTCGCAAAAGATGTGCCAGTGCGGCTTGCGCCAGGGGACACGGACTGCAAGGTGAAGACGAGGAAATGTTCTCTGTCCGGTGGGTGTATCTGTATTCCGGCGCAGCCGTCCAGTCCTGCGGCCGGAGACGTCTGGGCTGAGCCATCGTCCGCGAGGACGGCAGCTACGGACGCTCCCCGTTCCCTGTCTCTGCGGAGAAGAAGGTCCCGGGATCCGGCGGGCTACTCGCTAGATCGAAGGAAGGACGCGGTCACCGGCAGGTGGTCGCTCGTCGCGGCCATCGAGTCGGGTGGAAGCGGGCGTGCGACCCGGACGGAGCCTTCGACGAAGCGGTCGGTGAGGACCGTGTTGGGCAGCAGGTAGTCGAGTTGTCGTTCAGGGTCGTCCGACGGGTGCGTGGGGGTGGCCCGGTCGGCCGTGGGATTCGTGAACCGAGTGCGGCGGGCGGTCGTCTCGTTCAGGAGGGAGTCCGGCGCGGGACGGTCCGGATCGTTGAGCAGGAGGCGCATCTCGGGACTGTCGGGGAGGGTGTTCAGGTCGCCTGCGACCAGCACATTGGCCCCCGGCCGGTCGTCGAGCAGGCGGGCCAGCTCGGCGTGGAGGAAGCGAATCTGCCCGACCCGCCAGCCGCGGTCCTCCGCGCTGCGCCCGGCCTTGAGGTGCGCACCGGCAATGGTCCAGGTCCGATTTGGAGCTACGCGTACGTCGGCCAGCCAGAGGCGGTGGTTGGTGAGCGACTGCGCGGCGAGCTCGCCGTTCTCAGCCTGTTGGCCCACGATGGGCGTCACCACGTCGGCGTAGTCGCGCACCGTGCCCAGCGGAAATCGGCTCAGGAGCACCACGTTCATGTACCACGAGGGGCTCTCGACGGAGGTCGCAAAGCGGTAGCCCAGGTCGTCGAGGTGCTCCTTGGCCAGCGTCTGCAGAAACGCCTCGCCCTCCGCCTCCTGCAGCACCACGAGGTCCGCGTCGAGGCGCTGAAGGGCCCGCGTCGCTCGTCGCACGCGCCCCTCCATCGCCGCCTCCGGCCGATCCTCCCGCTCGGCGTCAATGTACGGGTTGTCGTACCCGTCCACGAAGTGCTCCAGGTTCCAGGTTGCGACCCGCACGGTGTCGTTATCGGGGTAGTCGTAGTCCGGCGGCAGGGCCATGCCGGCGGTAGGCTCGGGCGGTGGGGCGTCCGGGCCGCAGGCTGGGAGCACGCAGAGGGCGAGGAGAAGGGAGAGCGCTGTTCGCACGGTGGAATGCGGTGGGGCAAGAGTGCGCATAATTTTGAGACACAGAATGTAGGGGTTGGAGCGGACCTTCGCGGGGCGCTGAGTTTAAAATTCAGTCCACGATTTTCCGAAGAGCGTCCCTGACTTCGTGTCCACCGCGTACCTTGGGCTTGGCTCCAACCAGGGCGACCGCCTGCATCACCTGCAGGCCGCCGTGGAGCGACTGCATGGGCATGATCCGCTCCGGGTCGTGGCCGCCTCGCCGGTGTACGAAACGAAGGCCCACACCCTGTCGGCCGACGAAGAGCAGCCGTCGTTCCTGAATGCGGTCCTCCGCGTTGCGGTCGACTGTGGTCCGGACGTGCTCCTCCACGTCGCCCAGGAGGTGGAGCGGGCCGAGGGGCGCACCCGGTCCTCCGAACAGCGATGGGGGCCGCGCCCCCTCGATGTCGACCTGCTCGCGGTGGACGCCTTGACGTGCCGGACCGACACCCTTACCCTTCCGCATCCCCGTCTCGGGGAGCGCCGGTTCGTGCTCCGACCGTGGGCCGACCTCGCCCCAAACTTCGTGGTGCCCCCGCCGTTCGATCAGTCGGTTCAGGCACTGCTCGACCAGTGTCCGGACGACGCTCCGGTTTGCCGAACCGACGCCCAGCTCGATGATCCAATCGATGCCTCTTCGGTCCACGGCGGAGAGTGCAAGTGAACGAGAAAGGGAGAGACCATTTTTCGGAATTCATCTGCTGTGCCGGGCGGACGGAAGACTTCCCACACTCTCAAACGCCCAGACGCCCACACTGCTGACAGTCTCTCGAACCTGCTACACGGAGTGCAATGCAGCACCCGTTCGTTTTCAAGCCTCCCACTTCAGCATGCCGCCGTCGATGACCCCACCGGACGATCTCGACTATGTGGCCATCGAAGGGGCCATCGGGGCCGGCACCACGACCCTTGCCAAGCTCCTCGCCGACCGCTTCGAGGCCGACTCGGTCCTCGAACGATTCGAGGAGAACCCCTTCCTGGAGCGCTTCTACGAGGACCGGGACCGGTGGGCCTTCCAGACCCAGCTCGCCTTCCTCGCGAGTCGATTTCGCCAGCAGAAAGAGCTCTCCGAGCGGGATCTCTTCCACGACCTCGCGGTCAGCGACTACACGTTCGACAAGGACCGCATTTTTGCCCGGCAGACGCTGAGCGGCGACGAGCTGCAGCTCTACGAGTCGCTCTTTCGTCTCATGGAACCGACGGTGCCTACGCCCGACCTCGTGGTGTACCTGCGCTCCTCCCCCGAGCGACTCCTCGAAAACATTGAGAAGCGCGACCGGCCCTACGAGCGGGACATGGATCCCGGATACATCGCGGATCTTCACGACGCCTACGACCAGTATTTTCGCCAGTACGACCACACCCCCCTTCTCGTCGCGAACGTGGCGGAGATGGACTTCGTAGAGCACTCGGCGCATTTCCGGGCGCTGGTCCAGCACATCGTCGCGCCGTCCGACGAGCGTCTGCGCCACGTACACCCGCAGCCCTCCTAAGTAGGCCAGCAAAACAACTTTAAAAATCGTCATTCCGAGCGGAGCGAAGCGAAGTCGAGGAATCTCTTAGCACACTGGCAAAACCGGCCTCTATGGGCGGTTTCCGCCTGGTCCGAAGAGATTCTTCGACTCCCTCCTCCCTTTGCTCGTCGGTCGCTCAGAATGACTTTCGGTTAAGGTATTTGTACTGATCTACTTAGATTCAGCGGTCCGAAGGTCGAGATGCGACGGTCATTGTTTTGCGTCCCATGGAGTATCTCCTCCTCGCCATCGTTTTGTACTTCATCCTGCGGACCGCCGGGAATCTCGTTCGTCTTCTGGGGGGCAGGGGCGAGGCCGCCGGATCGCAGAAAGAGCAGGTGCGCGACTCGTCCCCCCGCCGAGACGGGTGGCAGGGGCCCTCGCCGCGACAACAGACGGGATCCGCGCGGAACGACCCGACCTTCTGGGGCGAGGACATCGAAGACGCCACGTGGCACGACCTTGCGGGCGAGACGAGGAGTCCACCCAACGCCTCCCGCTAGCGCTCCGAAGGACCAAACTCAAAGGTGATCGTCGTCTGGCTCTCCACCGGCGTGCCGTTGTGCTGGGCAGGGCGGAAGTGGGACCGGCGCGCGGCAACCAAGGCTGCCTCCTCCAGGCCATGCTTCAGATGCGCCACTGGGCGGGCGCTGGACCCGTCCGAGAGGCGCCAGCGCTTCAGCACGGTGGCCTCGGTCACCTGTCCCGTCTTCGAGACCTGCACGGCCACGCGGACCCGCGCCCGAACGCCCTCCTCGCGGGCAGCCGACGGATAATCGGGCTGGACGGCGCGGAAGAGGCGGGCATTGATAGCGGGCCGCCGGGTCGCGGTCGTCGGTTGACTGTTTCCCTCTTGCAGTCGCTCGTCGTCGCCGGGATCTTCGATGGCGAGCGTGCCCTCCCCAAACTCGATCTCTTCCTCGATCACGACGTTATTGGGGACCACGATGGGGGGCGCCGGAACCGGCGGGGGCGGCGTCTGCTCGCGGGACTGGGTCGTCGGTTGGATTTCATTCACCTGGATGCGTTCCGGGCCACGCTCCCCGAACGGACCCTCCGGGAGCGACGGGGAAGGAGCAGGCCACCACCGCACGAGAGCGATACCAAGCCCCAACACCACCACCAGCGATGCCAAAATCCGGCGCCGATACGCGTGGTTCGAATGGGGCGAGGCGGAGTAGCTCACGGTCTCAAGAAGGTCCTGCTACCTACTTTTTGTTTGAAAAGAGGGGGCTGAGCGTCTGTTTCTGGAGGGCAGTAGGGAAGGTGGAACGCCGAATCGCCAGTGAATGTGAAAATAAAGCAAGCGAGATCCGCAGCGGCACGTTCGGTTGCGAAACTTTCTGGCCGGTTTATACATTGATCGCTGGAGCTTTCGGCAATCGACAGCTGACAAAGGGCTATGTTTTCCGAAATTCCCCCCGAGCCCGGTCCTCGTCCCCCCGTGCTGGACGTATCGGCTTGATGGTTCATTGGCCTCCCCTTTTCACAGGGGAGGTTTTTTTGTAGCGCTTTCATTGCCCTATCTCGTTTTCAGTGCCCCCGTTTCCATGACGCGCACGTCGTCCAAGTCCCCCGAGAGAACGCATGATCTTGCCAAATTGGCCCTCGCCGACGGCACGGTGGTCGAAGGCGTGGCCCTTGGCCACCGCGGCCTTACCGGCGGAGAGCTGTGCTTTAACACCAGCATGACGGGCTACCAGGAAATCATGACTGACCCGTCTTACTGGGGCCAGCTCATGATGATGACCCAGCCCCACATCGGCAACTACGGGGCCTCCGCCGAAGACATGGAGGCCGACGCGCCGATGGTGGCCGGCTTCATCGTCCGGGACTATCCCCGCCGCCACTCCAACTCTCAAGCCGAGGAGACGCTCGAGGAGTTTATGCAGCGCCATGAGCTCGTGGGCATCGCCGGGGTCGACACGCGGGCCCTCGTCCGCCATGTGCGGGACAAGGGTGTCATGAACGCCGTGATTTCTTCGGAGGAGTTGGATGACGAGACACTGATCCAGAAGGCACAAGACTGGCCCAGCATGGCGGGCCGCGAGCTGGCCTCGGAGGTGACTATTGAGGAGCCCTACACGTTCTGCGAGGGCGGCGGGCCGCGTATCGTCGTCTACGACTTCGGCGTCAAGAAGAACATCCTCCGCTCCTTTCGACAGCGGGGCTGCAGGGTGAAGGTCGTGCCGGGCCACACGAACCTGAGCGACGTTCTCGACTGGGAGCCGGATGGGCTCTTCTTCTCGAACGGCCCGGGGGACCCGCGTCCCATGACCGACGCGATCGAGACGGTGCGCGAGGCCATCGATACGGGCCTCCCGATCTTTGGCATCTGCCTGGGCCACCAACTGATGGCGTTGGCCCAGGGCTTTGACGTGTACAAGATGTACGTGGGCCACCGAGGGGCCAATCACCCGGTCAAGAACCTCGACACCGAGCGCGTGGAGGTCACGACTCAGAACCACGGCTTTGCAGTCGATCCGGAGTCGATCGATCCGGAGGTGGCGCGCGTCACGCACGTCAACCTGAACGACGACACAATCGAGGGCCTCCGCTTCAAGTCCTTCGCGGGCATGTCGCTCCAGTACCACCCGGAAGCCTCCCCCGGTCCGCACGACAGCCACTACCACTTCGATGCTTTCATGGAGATGGTGGCGGAGGAACGGGGGCTGTCCCTGCCGGACGAGGCGGCCCAGCCTGCGACCGTTACGGCGTAGGTGCGAGAGGCGAGCGTC
>PXSX01000064.1 GCA_003022655.1 Bacteroidetes bacterium QH_1_64_81
ACCGGCGGCCTTCTCACCGAGCGCGGCGCGCTGGCAACCGACGAGGTCGCCGCGGTGGCCGAGGAACTCGCTTCACTACGAGCGTGGATGTAGCGCCCCGCCAGAAGCTTTGATGGGAGACTCGTGAGCACCCTAACTCCTCGCCTTCTGCTAAGTGTTTACACATCGCCACTTACGCTCCACGGGTTCCCCTTCACGCCCCCCATCACTCCCTGCCGCTTCTCAGGATCTCTTCACGAACTGAACCTCCCATCACTCGTTGGGCATTTGGCATACATTTTCTATTCTGTGAGAGGAGCGTTCGGGACTTCGTTCGCGGTTTACATACTGCCCGGTCGTCTAATGGCAGGACAGCGGCCTTTGGAGCCGTTAGTGGTGGTTCGAATCCACCCCGGGCAGCAATGGGGAATGGGTGAGAGGGAGCATAGGCGAGATGTCCTATTTTGCCCCGTGCACGACCACTGTCGATGCCCTCTCATCCATCTCTCCACACGTCTGGTAGCCTGTGGACGCACACACGCAGACGCATGCATCGGGACACGACTTCCCTCCCGCATCGGTAAAACTGCCCGCCCCAGCCCGTTTTCCCATGCGCGCCTCGAGCAACGACCGCCGCGTCGCGATTTTTGGAGGTCGTTCGAACCCGGCCCTCGCCCAAAAAATCGCCGAAGCATACGGCACGACCCTCGGCGACCTCACCATCCGCGACTTCGCCGACGGGGAGATCTACGTCCGCTTCGAGGAGTCCATCCGAGGGGCCGACCTGTTTATTATCCAGAGCACCCACCCCGACAACCGTCGGGGCAATTGGATGGAGCTGCTCCTCCTCATCGACGCCGCCAAGCGGGCCTCGGCGGCGCGGGTGACGGCCGTGATTCCATACTTCGGCTACGCCCGACAGGAGCGCAAGGATCAGCCGCGCGTCTCCATCGCGGCCAAGCTGATGGCCAATATGCTCACCTCGGCCGGCGTCGATCGCATCCTTACCATGGAGCTGCACGCCGCCCAGATCCAAGGCTTTTTCGACGTGCCGGTCGACCACCTCCAGGGCTCCACAGTCCTCACCGACCATGTGCGCCAGTTTGACCTGGAAAACTTCGTCGTCCTGGCGCCGGACGTGGGCGCCCTCAAGATGGCGCGGTCCTACGCGCAGCGCCTGGGGGTGGACCTGGCCCTCATCGATAAGCGGCGCCCCCAGCAGAACGAGGCCCGGGTTATGAACGTCATCGGCGACGTGGAGGACAAGAATGTCCTCATCATCGACGACATCGTCGACACGGCCGGTACCCTCACGCGGGCGGCCACGGCCCTCAAGGACTACGGCGCGCTGAAGATCATGGCCGCCTGCACGCATGGCCTCCTCTCCGGCCCGGCGTACGACCGTCTTGAGAGCTCCCCCCTCGAACGGCTCATCATTACCGACACGATTCCCCTGAAGCGACCGTCGGACTCCATTGAGGTGGTGAGCGTCTCGAACCTGTTCGCGAAGGCCATTCGCCACATCTACACCGACCGGTCCGTCTCGACGCTGTTTACTGAGTAGGAGAGGATAACAGCTCCGTGACGGAACGGCTGGAGTCAGACCAAGCCCCCATTTCGTAGCTCGTATTGCGTAATGCGTATTGCATACTCCAGTCGAAGGAACTGTGCGAACCAAATACGCAATACGAAATACGCACCACAAACGAGCGTCTATTTTGCTTGAATCGACGGAGGAGGGCCGGAACCAAATTGTGGAGTCGCGTCTAGTAGGTATCTTGCGCACAGGAGGGGTCGGTTGACCGATTCTCTGTTTGCTGCCGTCACGTTTGTTCACCGGACCGAGCATTCCGCCATGGACGCCCCCATCATCGAAGCACAGTCGCGCGAAACTGGCTCGAAGGCCGCGCGCGAGATTCGCAACAACGACCGCGTTCCGTGCATCCTGTACGGCCGCACCGTGGAGTCGACGCCGCTCCAGATCCCGATTGCTTCCCTCAATAAGTTGATCTACCGGCGCACGGCTCCGGTAGCCGAGGTGCAGATGGACGGAAACACGTGGCACTGCATCCTCAAGGACTACGATCTGCATCCGCTGACGGACCGCCCCCTGCACGCCGACTTTCAGGCGCTCGAGGAGGAGGACCAGGTCACGCTGACCGTCCCGGTGCGCTACGCCGGCATCCCGGTTGGCCAGCAAAACGGGGGCGACACGCAGCAGATTGCTCGTGAGTTGACGATCTCGGTCCTGCCCGAAAATATTCCCTCCCAGATCGAGGTCGACATCAGCGAGCTCGCCATTGGGGACTCCATGCACGTCTACGACCTCGACGTTGACTACGAGATCGAGACGTCTCGCGACCAGACGCTCGTGACGGTCGTGGCCCCGCAGATCGAGACCGCGCCGACCGACGAGGAAGAGGAGGAAGAGGAAGAGCTCACCGAGGAGGAGATTGCCGAAGAGGGCGAGGCGGTCGACACGGCGGGCGAAGAGGGCGAAGAAGCCGAGGGCGAAGGCCCGCCCGAAGGCGAAGGCGGCGAGCAGGATTACCAGGACTATGAGTAAGTACGTCCCTCGGACCGCCTCTCGCCTGAGCATTCGAGCGGTCCCGTTCGATTGATCTCTCCTCAAAGGGCGGCCCCGTCGGCCGCCCTTTCGTTTTGTCTCTACGCGCCGTCTGCCCCGCATGTCTGCTTCGTCGCTGCTCGTGATCGGCCTCGGCAATCCGGGCGCCGAGTACGAAGACACGCGCCACAACGTCGGCCATCAGGTCGTAGACGCACTGGCCGAGCGGGTTGGGGTGTCGTTCGACCATCAACCGAACGCGCTGGTCGGCTGGGGGAACCATGATGGTGCAGAGATTGGACTGGCCGTTCCTCTCACCTACATGAACCGGAGCGGGGATCCCGTTGCGGCACTGCAGGGGCACTACGACCTGGCCCTCGACCAGCTCCTCATCGTCGTGGACGACCTCCACCTCCCCGTCGGCACCATCCGTCTGCGTCCCTCCGGCAGTAACGGCGGGCACAACGGGCTCGCCCACGTCGCCCAGCGGCTCGGCACCACCGAGTTTCCCCGCCTCCGGATCGGCATCGGCGACGAGTTTCCCGACGGACGACAGTCCGACTACGTCTTGTCTCCCTTCTCCGATGATCAGACACCAGTGGTGCGCGACGCGATCGCGGAGGCGGGCGACGCCATTCTCACCGTGGCCCACGAGGACCTGGAAGCGGCGATGAATCGGTTCAATTGAGGAGCGCTCCCTGCTCCGACGGGCACCGTTCCAGCTCAGGCCCTCCCTCGTCGAGTATTGCGTATTGCGTGTTGCGTATCGCGTGACACAAGAGTTGCATTCGAGCTTCGAAATACGCAATACGAAATATGCACAATTCGGTTTTCACTTTGAATTACGTGGACTGCCCTACCAACCGCGAACACGCCTCAGTACGTTAAAAGGCGTTTCCCAGCTACCTGGAGGTGCCGCGTGCCCGCACTCTTGCTGTGCCCCGGCCGGGACGATCTTCCTACTCCCGTTGCGGCGACCAACCTGCGGCGGCCCGGCCCTCCACCGTCTCTCGAATATTTTCTTGAACGAACAGGACGACCGCTTTCATGGAAATGACACTCTTACTGAAATGGCTCGTACCCGCCAGCGGTGTGCTAGCATTGCTGTATGCCTTCACCCGCACCCGCTGGGTGAATAAGCAGGACATGGGCACCGACCAGATGATTGATCTGTCGGAAAACATCGCCGAAGGAGCCCGGACGTTTCTGAATCGCGAGTACCGCTGGCTGAGCATCTTCGTCGTCGTTGTGGCGGGACTGCTGATCGTCGTGAACCTCGGCCAAGCCAACTCCTCCTGGTGGATCGGGGTCTCGTTCGTAGCGGGCGCCATCTGCTCCGGCCTCGCCGGCTTTATCGGCATGACCGTGGCGACGAAGGCGAACGTACGCACTACGCAGGCCGCCCGCACCAGTCTCGGCCCGGCGATGAGCGTCGCTTTCTCCGGAGGCCTCGTCATGGGCCTGTCAGTTGTGGGCCTCGGCGTCATCGGCCTTGGCAGCCTCTTTCTGCTCTACGACAACGCGCTCGGCTGGGAGCTGCCGAAGGTCATCAACGTCATCACCGGCTTCTCGATGGGCGCCTCCGCCATCGCGCTCTTCGCCCGCGTGGGCGGCGGCATCTACACGAAGGCCGCGGACGTAGGGGCCGACCTCGCCGGTAAGGTCTACGCCGGGATCCCCGAGGACGACCCGCGCAACCCCGCCACGATCGCCGACAACGTGGGCGACAACGTGGGCGACGTGGCCGGCATGGGGGCCGACCTCTTCGAAAGCTTCGTCGGCGCGATTATCGGAACGATGGTCCTCGGGGCTTCCTTCACGGCTGCCTTTGGCCCTGCCGACGACACCCTTCAGCTGGCCGGGGTCCTCCTCCCGCTCGTGCTCGCCGGCGTCGGCATTCTCGTCGCCATCGTGGGGTCCTGGTTTGTCACCGTTGAAGAAGGTGGCGACCCGCAGACGGCCCTCAACACTGGCGAATTCGGGGCCGCCGGCCTCATGGCCGTGGCCTCCTACTTTATCATCACCTGGATGCTTCCCACCAACTGGGAGTCGGAGGCCATTGCCTTCAGCGCCCGCAGCGAATACACGGCCGTCGGCGTCTTCTGGGCCGTCGTCATCGGCCTCGCCGCCGGCCTGCTCATCGGCCTCGTGACCGAATACTACACGGGCACCGAGTACGGGCCGGTCGAAGGCATCGCCGAGCAGAGCGTGGCGGGCACCGCCACCAACATCATCAGTGGTCTTGGCGTGGGCATGCAGTCGGCGGGCTTTCCTGCCCTCATCATCGCCGTCGGCATTGTGGGGGCCAACTACTTTGCCGGCCTGTACGGCATCGCCATCGCCGCCGTCGGCATGCTCTCGATTACCGGCATGCAGCTGGCCATCGACGCCTACGGCCCCATCTCGGACAACGCGGGCGGCCTTGCCGAAATGAGCGGCCTCCCCTCCGAGGTGCGCGACCGTACCGACAAGCTCGACGCGGTGGGCAACACGACCGCCGCCATCGGCAAGGGGTTCGCCATCGGCTCGGCGGCGCTCACAGCACTGGCGCTCTTCGCGGCGTACATGCGTCAAGCAAATGTCGAGAGCATCGACGTGGCGGATCCGGTGATTCTGTCCGGACTCCTCATCGGCGCCGTGCTGCCGTACGTCTTCAGCTCGCTTTCGATTGAGGCCGTGAGCCGGGCGGCGGGCGACATGATTAAGGAGGTCGGGCGCCAGCTCGACGAGATTCCCGGCATCATGGAGGGCGAGGGACAGCCCAAATACGTGCGCTGCGTCGACATCTCAACGAAGGCCGCGCTCCGCGAGATGGCGGCGCCGGGCCTGCTCGCCGTCCTCGTGCCCGTGATCGTGGGCTTCTTCATCGACAAGGGCATGCTCGGGGGCCTGCTGGCGGGCGTGACGGTTTCCGGCGTGCTATTTGCAATCTTCCAGAGCAACGCTGGGGGCGCCTGGGACAACGCCAAGAAGCGCATCGAGGCCAACTACGTCGCCGAAGACGGCGAGACCCACGGCAAGGGCAGCGAGGCGCACACGGCCTCCGTCGTGGGCGACACGGTGGGCGACCCGCTGAAGGACACCAGCGGCCCGAGCCTCAACATCCTGATCAAGCTCATCGCGGTGGTGTCCCTCGTGATTGCCCCACTGATCGCGTAGAATTTCCTCCTGCCCCCGTCCCTCCGCGGGACAGGAGGCCCGGGGATCCACCCGGCCTGCTGTCCCGCTTTTTTTATCGGCCACGGTTCCGTACATTGAACCATCCCGGCGTGGGAGCGCTTCGAAGAAACCGGCCGGTTCTCTCCGATCGACACGCACTTTTCCACGGACGCTGAACGAACGGACTGATTTATGGCTGAGGTTGACGTCGAAATGCCCAAGATGGGCGAAAGCATCACCGAAGGCACCGTCATCGCGTGGCACAAGCAGCCGGGCGACGAGGTGGAGCAGGACGAGATCCTGCTCGAGATTGGCACCGACAAGGTCGACACCGAGGTGCCCTCTCCGCAAGCGGGGGTGCTGACGGAGGCGCTCGTGGAGGAGGGCGACACCGTGGAGGTGGGCACCGTCATCGCGCATGAACCGGCCGCCGCGGAGGCCTCTGAATCCCGGCAGCCGTCGGGCGAAGAGGTCGAGGTCGTGATGCCCAAGATGGGCGAAAGCATCACCGAGGGCACTGTCATTGCCTGGTACAAAGACATCGGCGACGAGGTCGCCATCGACGAGACGCTCCTGGAAATTGGCACCGACAAGGTCGACACGGAAGTGCCCTCTCCGGCCGAGGGCGTGCTCACAGAGAAGCGCGTGGAGGAGGGCGAGACTGCGGAGGTCGGGACTGTCGTCGCCATTTTGGCCTCGGAGGCCGACGCCGGCTCGATGGAAGCCCCGGTTCCCGAGCCCCCCGAGGAGGACGAGACGGCCGAACGGGAAGAGACGGAGATTCCTTCCACGTCCCCCGCCGGCGACGGCGCGGTGCGCGACACCGACGAACCGGAGCGCCCCCCCGAGGAAACGATCAAGCGTCGGGGGGACGACGGCCGCTTCTACTCCCCGCTCGTCCGCTCGATCGCCAAGGAGGAGGGCCTCCGCATGAGCGAGCTGGAGTCCCTCGAGGGCTCCGGCCGCGGCGGTCGCGTGACGAAGGAAGACGTGCTCGCCTACCTCGAGGAGCGCGAGGAGGAGCCTGCCGCCCCTGCGACGGCCCCCGAGCGCCCGCCGCGCCCCAGTCCACCCGCCGAAGAAGCGCCCGCCCGCCCGGACTACTCGGTGGAGGAAGGCCCGAGCGAAGATGAACTCCGCCAGCAGTACGGCGACCGCATTGAGGTCCAGCCCATGGACCGGATGCGCAGGATGACCGCCGAGCACATGGTGCGGTCGAAGGCCACCTCGGCCCACGTCACCTCTTTTGCCGAGGCCGACGTGACGGGGCTCGTCCGCCTCCGCGAGAGCAACAAGGAGGCCTTCCTGGAGCGCGAGGGCGTAAAGCTCACCTACACGCCCTTCTTTGCGAAGGCCGCCGTGGAGGCCCTCCGGGAGCACCCCATCCTCAATGCGAGCGTGGAGGGCGACAAGATCATCCTGAAGAAGGACTACCACGTCGGCATCGCCGTGGCCATCGGCAACAAGGGCCTGCTGGCCCCCGTCATCCGCAACGCCGGCGACTACAACGTGGTGGGCCTCACCCGCAAGGCCGCCAACATGGCCGAGCGGGCCCGCAACAAGGAGCTCCAGCCCGACGAGTTGCAGGGCGGTACCTTCACGGTCACCAACATCGGCTCGCTCGGCTCGCTGATGGGCACCCCTATCATCAACCAGCCGCAGGTGGGCATCCTCGCCACGGGTGCCATCCAGAAGCGTCCCGTCGTCGTGGAGGACGAGGACTTCGGAGACTCCATTTCGATCCGCCATATGATGTACCTCTCCCTCAGCTACGACCACCGCATTATCGACGGCGCCATGGGCGCGAGCTTTCTCCAGCGCGTCGTGGCCGAACTGGAGTCCTTCTCCGAGGATGACCCCCTGCTTTAGGGGGACGTGAAAAAAGACGGACAGGTGAACGCGTACGCGGTTCTGCCTCCATACCTCCACACATCTACACGTACCAGCGCTTCCGTTATTGACACCGTCGGGGATAAGCCCTTGATTGGTAGACACCACCGATCAATCGAGGGCCTTCTGTTTTTGGGCCGGGACGATGCCGAGCTAGGCGGAGGGCCATTTCCACCGCGACTCCTTTCCCGCTATGCCCGACGACGCAAGCCCAGAAAACGACCTCGAGCTTTCCCTTCGGGAGCTTCGAGACCACCTTCAGGCCTTCCAAGACGACTACCTGGAGGACAAGAGCGACGAGACGGTAGGCACCTACCGCCGCTCCCTGAGCTCCTTCGAGAAGTGGTTCGTGCAGAAGAACAACGTCCGCTTTACCGAGGACGACATCCGCGCCTACAAAACACATCTGATGGAGGACCGCGAACTGAGTCAGGTGTCGGTGTCCACCTACCTGACGGCGGTGCGACGCTTCTGCCAGTACCTCACCGACATTGGCGAGCTCAGTGAGAACCCAGCCAAGCCAGTGAAGGGCAACCGGCGGCCCGAGACGCACTCCCGCTCGGTCCTCACAGAGTCCGACATTGAACAGCTGAAGGCGGTCGTCGACGATCAGACCCAAATCGACAAGCGCGACCAGGCCATCATTTCGCTGATGCTCTACGCGGGTCTGAGTGAGATCGAGATCGTGCGGGCCGATGCGGAGGATCTGGAGCACACGCTCATGGGCCCTGTGCTTCGCGTGCAGGGCAAAGGTCGCGAGGTCAAGGACCAGGAGGCGCCGCTCGATCCGCCTGTCCTGGAGGTCGTGGAGGCGTACCTAGATACCCGCGAGGACGTGCACCCCGAGGATCCGCTGTTCGTGTCCCACGGCCATCGCTCGAAAGGGAAGCGGCTCAAGACGCGCTCGGTGCGAAGCCGCATCAACGGGTACCTCAAGGAGGCCGGCATCAAGCGCAAGGGCGTGACGCCGCACAGCCTCACCATGATCTACTACAAGAAGCAGGGCCTCCTGAAGCGCGATCCGGAGGAGCTGGAAGACCTGGACCTGTGACGCGTGAAGACGTGATGCGTGAGCTTCTCCACCGAACCGCCGATACGCCCACACTCCCACACACCAGTACGCCCACACGGAGCAGCGCTACAGCGCATCAAGATCGGCTCGGACCGTAAACTGGTGCAACCCTCCCAGCTCCGACCACGAGTTGTACGCATAGTCCACGGCAACCCCGCCGACTAGAAGTCCAAAGCCGCCTCCCAGCCCGCCGAGGTCAAACTGATCGGCGAGCGCGAGGTCCCGACTGCGGCGGTGGTTGTAGCCCAGGCGCAGGCGCAAATTGTCCCCCAACCGCATCTCCCCGCCGAACGTGAGGTGCGCCAGCACGTGATCGGTCGTCGATCCGCCCTCGATGCCGGTGCCCGCCTTGGTCAGGTCGTACGCCGTCAGGGACAGCCGCAGGGGCAGATGGGCCAGTCGTTTCGACAGTCCGAGTTGCAGATCGAGGGGCAGCGTGACGTCCCGCCGTCCAAACCCGTCGAGCGACACGCCGAGGTGCCGGAGGGACGCTCCTACTGTGAGCTGATAAGCCGGCACGCGGTACAGCACCCCGAGATCCGTTGCCGCGGCCGTGGCCTGGACCTGGTCAATTTGGGCGTACAGCAGATGCATGTTGGCGCCGTATCGGACGCGGGGCCCCAGCGCGCGGGCCGCACCAACCGTGAGGGCAACGTCCCGGGCCGAGAAGGTGCCCGTGCGCTCTCCCACGTCGTTCCGTCGC
>PXSX01000065.1:0-666 GCA_003022655.1 Bacteroidetes bacterium QH_1_64_81
GACTCAACCGGTAGACTTCGATTTCCCAGAGCGGGTCCTTCCGAATCTCATCTGGCACCTGCTCTTTCCACGACTCAAACGTCACGGCCATGAAATCACGATTCACGTTTCACGCATCACGAACTTCACCATGAGCACCGCCAAAGACAAAGTTGTCTCCCAGATTCAGGGACCAGGCGTCCCGATACGAGGAAATGACATCGACACCGATCAGATCATCCCCGCTCGGTTTATGAAGGAGGTGACCTTCGACAACATGGGGACGTACGCCTTCTACGACGCGCGACGAGACGACGACGGGACCCTGAACGACCACGCGATCAACCGGCACCCGAACGGGGAGATTATGGTCGTGAATCAGAACTTTGGATGTGGCTCCTCCCGCGAGCACGCACCGCAGGCACTCATGAGGTGGGGCATCAAGGGTCTCGTGGGCGAGTCCTTCGCGGAAATTTTTGCGGGCAACTGTCAGGCCCTTGGCATTCCCACCGCCACGGCCGATCGCGAGACCATCGAGTGGATCATGGAGCAGGTGGAGGCGGACCCGGCCCTTGAGCTCACGATTGACGTCGAGAACGAAACAGTCACCGTCGGCGATGATGGGATCGACGTCACCATCAACGAGTCGCAGCGAGAAGCCCTCCTGCAAGGCATCTGGGACACCAC
>PXSX01000065.1:677-2107 GCA_003022655.1 Bacteroidetes bacterium QH_1_64_81
CGCGCACGGTTTGAAGTGCGTATGCGTATTTCGTAGAGCGTGCGAGGCGGCATCAGAAAAGATGCGCAATACGCACCACGCAATACGAACTACAAACGCCCCTCTTCTCACGCGAGGTTCGCGACCTCTTCCCTCCAATCTGCAACCCCATGACGCAGACCTCCTACATAGCGCCCGAACCCACCCGATCCGTGTTGCTGACCATCGACATGCAGCGGGATTTTTCGGTGCCGGGGGCGCCTGCATACGTCGACGACACGAAGGCGGCGGTGTCTCCACTGCAGCAGGTGCTCGACGCCTTTCGGACGCACGACCGCCCCATCGTGCACGTGGTGCGGCTCTATCGGCCCGACGGAAGCAACGTGGACGCCTGCCGTCGACAGAGCATTGAGAAGGGAGAACGGATTGTTGCACCGGGGACGGAGGGGGCGGAGCTGGTGGACGCGCTGAAGCCGACGCCCAGCGCGACGCTGGACGCGGAGACCTTGCTTTCGGGAACGTTCCAGCTCCTCGCCGAGCGAGAGTGGGCAATGTACAAGCCGCGATGGGGCGCGTTCTTTCAGACGCCGCTGGAGGAGTTTCTCGAGGAGCGAGCCCTCAACACGGTCGTCGTTGCCGGCTGCAATTTTCCGAACTGCCCGCGAACGACGATCTACGAGGCCAGCGAACGCGACTTTCGGATTGGGATGATTCCGGAAGCCGTGTCCGGCACCTACGACCGCGGATTGCAGGAATTGGAGAACATTGGCGTTCGCCTGATGACGAAAGCCGAATGTGAAAACTGGCTTGCCGGGAAGGAGGAGGCCCCCGTAACCGCCGCCCTCAACTGAGTTGTTCGATCGTTTTTCTTTCTCGAATTTCGGTTCGGCTTCGATGCCAAAATCCACCGTCGAGCGGGTCGCAAAGGCAACGTCCGATGCCGCGCCCGCTCTTGGAGCAGATTGACATTTTCCGAGAGGCTGGATTTCACGACGCCGAGATCCTTCACAAAAATACGACCTTCGCCGCGTTCGGCGGGATGAAGTAGTCCGCTTGCGACACCCACTCTAGATCGACGACGCCTTATGCCCGACGAATCGACTAACGGCCATTCCGCCAAAATCCAAAGCCAGGATGTGACCAAAGGCCTCGGGGCCGCTCCCGCTCGGGCCATGTTTCGGGCGATGGGCTACGACGACGCCGACCTCGCTCAGCCGCTCGTCGGGATCGCCAATCCGGCGGCGGACATCACGCCCTGCAACGTGCACCTCGACCGCCTCGCCGACGCGGCGCGCGAGGGGCTCGATGAGGCGGGCGGCACCCCCATCGGGTTCGGCACCATCACCGTGAGCGACGGCATCTCGATGGGCACGGAGGGCATGAAAGGGTCGCTCATCTCCCGCGAGGTCATTGCCGACTCCGTGGAGCTGGTGGCCTTCGCCGAGCGGCTC
>PXSX01000066.1 GCA_003022655.1 Bacteroidetes bacterium QH_1_64_81
TCACTCGCCGCCAGTTCCTCCGGCTCGGCGAAGCGGTAGCCCACGCCCCACACCGTCTTCACGTAGCGGGGCTCGGAGGGATCTGGTTCGATCTTGTTGCGCAGGCGGTTGATGTGGGTGTTGACGGTGTGGCTGTACCCACTGTACTGGTAGCCCCACACCTCATCGAGCAGCTCGTCGCGGCTGTAGGCGTGCCCTGGATTCTGGACGAAAAGGAGGAGAAGCTCGAACTCTTTGCTCGTCAGGTCGACAACGTCTCCATTCACCTGCACCTTTCGCTTCTCCGGCTCCACCACGAGGCCCCCGACCTCGATGGAGGCAGCAGTGTCGTCCTGCTGGGCCTCCCGGTCTACCTCCACCCGCCGGAAAATCGCCTTCACCCGGGCCAGCACCTCGCGGATGCTAAACGGCTTGGTAATGTAGTCGTCGGCCCCCAGCTCTAGCCCCAGCACCTTGTCTACCTCTTCGGTTTTGGCTGTCACCATGAGGATGGGCGTGGGGCACTTTTCCTGGCGCAGGCGGCGGCAGATGTCGAATCCGTCGGTGCCCGGCAGCATGATGTCGAGGATGATGAGGTCATGCGCTTCGGACAGCGCGCGCTCTAGTCCCTCATCGCCGTCGTCCATCACCTCCACCTGGTGCCCCTCATCGCTGAGGTGGAGATCAAGCAGATCGGCAATGTCGTCGTCGTCCTCGACGAGCAGGATGCGCTTCCCAGTCGCAGTCGCCACAAGTGGAGCGGTCGGTGATTCGCTGAACAGTGCCTGGCCGGCTTAGTCGAGCGGGACGGACGCATTGTTACGGGGACCCACCGACAGTGATCGGCCCAGCGCCGCCCTAGCCTCCGGTCCTGCCGGAAACGTGTGCGACGGGCGGTTCGTAGAGCGTGTAGCTGTTTTCAAAAGACTCCCGCCTTATGCCCCAACCCGTTACACAGGACTGGTCCCTCCGCTCCTGGCGCGAAAAAGAAGCCCTCCAGCAGCCCACCTATCCCGACGAGACGGCCCTGGGGGAGAAGCTCGACCACGTGTCAGCCCTCCCCCCACTCGTCACGTCCTGGGAGGTCGAGAATCTGAAGGACGAGATCGCCCGGGCCGCGCAGGGCGACCGGTTCCTCCTGCAGGGCGGGGAGTGTGCAGAGTCGTTCGGCAACTGTCGGGCCGACATCATAACGGGTCGACTCAAGATTTTGATGCAAATGAGCCTCGTGCTCACCTACGGGCTCAACACGCGCATCGTGCGGGTCGGACGCTTTGCCGGCCAGTACGCCAAGCCCCGCTCCTCGGACACGGAGACGCGCAATGGCACCACCCTCCCCAGCTACCGCGGCGACATCATCAACGGCCCCGAGTTTTCGGCCGAGGCGCGCCGCCCCGACCCCCAGCGGATGGTGGAGGCGTACTCCAGCTCCTCCCACGCCATCGTCGACGCCATCGAAGACACGCTTGGCTTCTTCGAGGCCGTCACCGACCAGAAGCTCGACTCTGTCGAGAGCGTCACGTTCTACACGAGCCACGAGGCCCTGCTGCTGCCCTACGAGGAGGCCCTCTCGCGGTCGGTGCCTCATAAGAACGGCATTTACAACCTGGGCACGCACCTGCCCTGGGTGGGCAAGCGTACCAACCAAATCGAGAACGCCCACGTCGAGTACGCGCGCGGCATCGAAAACCCAGTGGGCCTGAAGGTGGGGCCGGACATGACGCCCTCCAAGCTCCAGACGCTGGTGCGCACGCTCGACCCCGACGACGAGCCGGGCAAGCT
>PXSX01000067.1 GCA_003022655.1 Bacteroidetes bacterium QH_1_64_81
ACGGGATCCTGATCTCGCCCGGGCCGGGCCATCCCTCGGAGGCGGGCCTCACGGAACCGGTCATCCGGGAGTTCGGGGCCGATACTCCCCTCCTCGGCGTATGCCTTGGGCACCAGGCGATTGGGGAGGTCTTTGGAGGCACCGTCACACAGGCCGACGAGCTGATGCACGGCAAGACGAGCCCCGTTTACCACGAGGGGACGACCCTCTTTGAGGGCATCGACCCGTCGTTCGAGGCGACCCGATACCACTCCCTCGTCATTGACCCGGACACCTTCCCCCACGATGAACTGGAGGTTACGGCGTCGACGGCGGAGCACGACACCATCATGGCCCTGCGGCACCGCACGCACCCCCTCTACGGCATCCAGTTTCATCCCGAAAGCGTGATGACGCGCGCCGGGCCGACGATCATTGAAAACTGGCTGGAGGTCGTGGCCGACCACGTCTCCACGGCGCCAGCCCGGTAGTCCCTGAACGCTGATTGCTCATTGTACTGGATTCTGATTGTGGACGAGCATCTTCAAACCATCGCCGACGGCGATCCGCTGTCCCGCCCCGAGGCGGAGGCGGTGATGACCGAGATGATGAACGGATCGGCTCGGGACGAGCACATCGCTGCCCTCCTCATGGGCCTCCGTACCCGCGGGGAGACGCTCGACGAGCTGGTCGGCTTCACCAAAACCATGCGGGAGTTTGCCGTCTCGGTCGACACCGACGATCCGCACGCCATCGACTTGTGTGGCACCGGGGGGGACGGCGCGAGCACGTTTAATATCTCCACGACCGCTTCGCTCGTGGCGGCCGGCGCCGGCGTCACCGTCGCGAAGCATGGCAACCGCTCGGTGTCGTCAAAGTCCGGCTCCGCGGACGTGCTGGAGGCTCTCGGTGTGCAGATCGACCTCGAAAAGGAGGGGGTGGAGCACTGTTTGACCGAGGTAGGCATTGCCTTCCTCTTCGCCCCGTTCTTCCACCCGGCCATGCGACACGTCATGCCGGTCCGCAAGTCGCTCGGGGTGCGCACCTTCTTCAACATTCTGGGTCCCCTCTGCAACCCCGCCGGGGTTACACGGCAGATCGTAGGGGCCTTCAGCACGCAGACGGCGCAGACGATGGCGCGCATCCTCGCACAGCTCGATGCCGACCACGTCGTCACCCTCCACTCCGAGGACGGGATGGACGAG
This sequence comes from Bacteroidetes bacterium QH_1_64_81, assembly GCA_003022655.1. The sequence goes on from PXSX01000067.1 coordinate 1,185, forward strand.
GTGAGCGTCTCGGCGGCGACCACTTTGTTCGAGTACGATGCGTCGGCCCAGAACCCGGTCCCCCGAAGCCGCGAGGTGAGCCCCGAGGAGTACGACGTGGAGCGATCTCCGGCCTCGACGCTGGCGGGCGGCACTGCGAGAGAAAACGCGACCATCCTCCACAACATCCTGTCCGGCGACGACCGGAGTCCCCGGCGCGACGTGGTGGTCCTCAACGCCGCC